>RFHM01000460.1 GCA_003696865.1 Acidobacteriota bacterium
CCCTGGAAGCGTGAAATATTTTTGCTTCGTTTCTGAATCAACCTTTTCAGCGCTGAAACTCCCACCCATACCCTCACCTCAAGAAGACGGAGTGGAGAAATTTTCGCACCCCTCGGGAGGTTCGTGCTAACAGGTTCATTCTCATAGAGTTGCGTCTCGCCCCGGAAAGTGCCCTCCATGCACCTTCCAGTGGGTGGGGGTCTACACGGTGAAGTCGGGCACACCGATTGCAAAAAAGGCTTCACGGAGAACGTGAGGCAATTGAGGACGGGGGAGAACGCCATATGGCGGCTGCATACGACCCAACAACCTACGTCGCTGAACCTTGGCCGTCCGGTTGCCGAGCGATCTCCCATCGTCGGTACTGACTCGATGGGAACATCGAGTTCCCATTGAGGAGGAACGAATATGGAGCGTCACTGCATTGAACAGGCTTGAGACCTGAAGGGCGGCAGCCTGCCCGGATATGAGTGAGGTTATGATGAAAAATCCCGCGCCATCGATCGAGGAGAAGCCCGTTCCACAGGATGGACCGAGGCCGCGGGCGGCCAGGGTTCTGGTAGTGGAAGACGAGCGCCACATCGCTCGGTTCCTGGAGTTCATCCTCAAAAAAGAAGGGTACCAGGTCGCCATCGCCTATGACGGCGAGCAGGCATTGGGCGTTGTGGATCAATTTGCGCCCGATGCCATCCTCCTGGACATGGTGTTACCGGGCATCTCCGGGTTGGATGTTCTGAAGCGCCTTCGCGCTGACCGACGGCATGCCCACAGAGTCATCGTCGTTTTGTCGGCCAGTTTGTTTGGTGATCTTCCCGCCGAGGTGATGGAGGCCGGCGCCAATACCCACTGCACCAAGCCCATCGCTCCCTCCGATCTGCTCAAGAAACTGGCCGAATTCGGCGTGCCCCCGGTGATCGATGAAGACGCACCAGCGTCTTCTGCTCATCGCCAATGACGAGGTGACCCATGAGCGTACGAAGTCCCGAGATAGCGATCCCGACTGAACCGGCCGTACGAACGGAATTCAATCATTACGTCATTGAGGAACTCGCTCAGGTGGCCGCACCCTTGGCCGCGCACCTGGGTCTGGCTCTCGGCCACTCCGTCGGTGGGCAAATCCTGTGGCTCGCCCCCGATGAACATTGCCCTTGCGTCCATTCTCTTGAAGAAACGATCCCTTGCTTCAACGGCGGCGCTCCTGATGGCCGACAGAGTGAGATCATCGACGTCCTCGCCGAAGGCAAGCCGGTGGGGAAGATCATACTCTGTGGTTCCACCCACGCGGCGTCGGTGCTTCTGCCGATGCGTCGCCTGGTGGAGCTCATCATTCATCAGGTCGATCTCCAGAAAGATCAGGAGGCTCTGTTGCAAGAACTCAGCGCCAGTTGGGATAGTCTGGCCGCCGTCTACGAGATCAGCTCCGATCTTCGTTGGCTGGAGAGTCCACAGGAACTCCTCGACCGCATCGTCAGCCGAGCCACGGCCATGCGCCAAGGACTCCGAGCGATCCTCTGGTTGGAGCAGGGAGGGCAACTGGAGCCGGTGGCCGTCAAGAATGTTGCCCCTCCAGCTCCGCGATCCGCCCACGTTGGACTCGTCGGGAAGGCCCTCAAAGAGCAACGCGAAATCGTCATCAACGGGCGGTCGCGTCTGGCCGTCGCCATCGAGGAATTGGAACCCGAACTGCGCACTGCCGCCAATGTGGCCATCACGCCGGTGGCCACGCGGCAGGGACTGCTCGGAGCTTTGGAAGTGTGGCAGGAAAACGATCACGGGGTGTTCGATTCTCGCATCACGCGCCTGATGGAGACGCTGGCCCTCCAAGCCGCCATGGTCATCGAGAATGACCGCCTCCATCGCGCCCTCATCGAGAGCGAGCGCCTGCGCCAGCAAGTGGAAATCGGATCGAAGATTCAGCAAACATTGCTCCTCGGTCAACCGCCCCGCGATCTTCGGGGAGCGCATATTGCGGCGCTCACCATTCCCTCACAACGCATCGACGGCGACTTTTACGATTTCATCACCCATCGGCAACGCTGTTTCGACGTCATCATTGGCGACGTGATGGGCAAAGGGATTCCCGCCGCCTTGCTCGGCGCAGCCACCAAGAGTCATTTCCTCCGGGCCATGAGTCAGCTCATCTCCGTCACCGGCGGCGCCGAGCTGCCGCGACCGGATGAGATCGTCACATTGGTGAACGCCGAGATGGCCGAACGCCTCATCAGGTTGGAGAGCTTCGTCACCGTCTGCTATGCGCGGTTCGATCTGGAGCGCCGCCGGCTCGATCTCGTCGATTGCGGACACACCAAAGCCATTCATTTCCAGTCTGAGAAAGGGACCACGGTATTCCTCCAAGGCGATAACATGCCCCTCGGCTTCAGCAAGAGCGAACAATACGAACAACTCTCTCTCTCTT
Source organism: Acidobacteriota bacterium (assembly GCA_003696865.1). Classification (GTDB taxonomy): domain Bacteria; phylum Acidobacteriota; class Blastocatellia; order HR10; family J050; genus J050. The sequence continues at coordinate 2,417 of RFHM01000460.1, forward strand.
TCCGGACCGGCGACGTGTTCGTCTTTTACTCCGATGGCCTGACGGAAGCGCGCAATGCCTCGGGGGACTTTTTCGGCGAACAGCGATTGGCCGAGCTCGTTCGGACCCGTGGAGACAGGCCACCGGAGGCGCTCATCGAGGAGATTCGGAGCGCCACCGTCGCCTTCTCTGGTTCGGAAACGTTCGCCGATGATCTCACCTGTGTGGTGATCAAGATTGGCCGGGAGGCTGAAGACGTCCCCCTGGCTCACACGGAACTGGAGATCTCCAGCGCTCTCAGCAACCTCGGTCGAGCGCGGGCCTTCGTGCGGGAAGTCTGTCAGGATCTCTCTCAGCCCCCTTTGGACGAAGATCACACCCATCAACTCGAACTGGCCGTGAACGAAGCGGCCAGCAACATTATGCGGCACGCCTATGGGGGACGCCCCGACCAACCCATTCAGATCGAAGCCGACGTGTTTCCCGATCGGATCGTCATTCGCCTCAGCGATTGGGGCGTGGCGTTTGATCCGCGTCAGGTATCCCCCCCACGATTTGATGGTTCACAGGAGGGCGGGTTCGGGTGGTTCATCATCACGCAATCCTTCGATGAGGTGAACTATTCCCGGGACGAGCAAGGGAAAAATTGCATCTGTCTCACCAAATATCTCAACACCGAAAAAGGAGGATCTGACCATGGAACTGAACGTTGAACATATGGGCGATGTCACCGTCGTCGTGTTGCCTGGCGAGAGTCTGGATGCCAGCAACGCCGCCGAGTTCAAACAAACGATCGCCCCCATACTGGAGAAGCACTCCAAGGTGGTGTTCGATATGAGCCAATTACGATTCGTGGATAGCTCCGGACTCGGCGCCATTCTCTCGTGCCTCCGGCAGTTGAATGCCCGAGGCGGCGATCTGAAATTGTGCGGCATGACCAAACCCGTTCGCGCCCTGTTCGAGCTGGTGCGCATGCACCGCATCTTCGATATCTACAACACGAGGGACGAGGCCATTGGAGCATTCCAACTGGCCGCCTGAAACTCATTCCCGGTGTGCGCCCAAGCCCGACGGGGACCTTGAAACGCAGAGCGCTCCCCGGTAGGGCGATGGAGCGCTCTGCGGGAAACGTCCAGAGGAGGCATCGATCATGAAAGCGATCATACTCGCTGCGGGGAAAGGAACGCGCGTGCGTCCCCTCACCTACACGATGCCCAAACCGATGATCCCCATCATCAACAAACCGGTGATGGAGATCCTGGTCGAGCATCTGGCCCGCCATGGCGTCGGGGAAATCATGGTGAACACGAGTTACCTGGCCCCGGCCATCGAGAATTACTTTCGCGATGGCGCACGATTCGGCGTCCAGATGGCCTACTCGTTCGAAGGCCGGTGGGAAAATGGGCGTCTCATCGACGAGCCCGTGGGTTCGGCAGGGGCCATCAAAAAGATCCAGGAGCATTCCGGGTTCTTCGACGACACGTTTTTCGTTCTCTGCGGGGATGCCATCATCGATCTGAATCTCACCGAACTCCTCGAGGTTCACCGTCGGAAAGGAGCTCTGGTCACCATTGCTCTGGCCGACGTACCGCGCTCCGAGGTCTCCAGCTATGGAGTCGTCGTGACCGACGACGATGGTCGCATCCTGGAGTTTCAGGAGAAACCTTCTGTCGAGGAAGCCCGGAGCACGACCGTCAACACGGGCATCTATGTGTTCGAGCCCGAGGTCATCGAGTGCATCCCATCCGGCGTCGAATACGACATTGGAGGGGAGCTGTTCCCGGCCTTGACGGCGACGGGAGCGGCTCTGTACGGCGCGAAGATGCCTTTCCAATGGCTGGATATCGGGAAGATCACCGATTATTACCGCGTCATCCAGATGGCCCTTCGCGGCGAAATTCGCGGTTTCGCCATGCCCGGAACAGAGGTGACCGAAGGCGTATGGATGGGATTGAACGTGCGCGCCGATCTGGACCGGTGTCGGATCACCCCTCCCGTCTATATCGGGGGAAGCGCGACGCTGGAACCGGGATGCACGCTCATCGGGCCCAGCTTCATCGGGCCCGGATGCGTCATCGAGTCGGGGGCCCACATCGAGAGGAGCGTCGTGTTCGACTACACCCGCATCGGCTCGGCAGCTCATCTCCACGAGATGCTCGTATGCGGAGGCTACTCGGTTGACGCCTCGGGGACGGTCATCGATCTGGCGCGAGCCGATATCGACTGGGTGATTGCCGATGCCCGCATGCCGAAGAGGCCGCTCTCGGAGGAACAGCGACAATTCCTCGCCATGCTGGAGCAATGGTCCGGTCGCATTCCGGCTCAACCTTGAACTCTCGGAGAGACGATCATGTCACGAGCGAAGACACTGAGTCTGTTCACGTTCATCGATGCCTTTGGCTGGGAGATCCTGCAACGGCACGCTTTCCTGGACGATCTCCTCACCACCAGGATCCCCTTGGGCACGGTCTTCGGATACAGCTCTACGTGCATCCCCACGATCCTCACCGGGAAGCTCCCACGCGAACACGGGCATCTGTCCTTCTTCTACTATGATCCCCAACGATCGCCATTCGGCATCTGTCGCCTCCTCCGGTTCCTGCCTCGATCGTTGACCCGGAGGGGCCGCGTCCGCCGGATCATGAGCCGGTTGATTCAACGATACTACGGCTACACGGGGTATTTCCAAATCTACAACATGCCGTTCGAATATCTGCCACTGTTCGACTACTCGGAGAAACGCGACATTTATCAACCGGGGGGCATCAACGGCGGTGTGCCGACCATCTTCGATGTCCTTCGCCAGCAGGGGATTCCCTTCCATGTGTCCGACTGGCGACGGAGCGAAGAGGACAACCTGAAGGCCCTCACCGCCGCGCTGGAGGAGGGCTCGGTTCGATTCGCCTACCTCTATATGGCCTCCATGGATGCCATCCTCCACGCCCATGGCACGCGCTCGCCTCTCGTGAGCCAGAAAATCGCCTGGTACGAGGAGCACCTCCGACGGGTGATCGCTCTGGCTCAAAAAACATACGAGGACGTTCGCGTCTATGTGTTCTCCGATCACGGACAGGCGGACGTCGAACGCCTCTGCGATCTCATGAAACGGATCGACAGCCTGAAACTCCGCTTCGGCGTCGATTACGCTGCCGTGTACGATTCCACGATGGCACGATTCTGGTTCCTCAACGATTCGGCGCGTCATCAGATCGTCGAGGTTCTGGAAGCGGATCCCCATGGTCACATCCTTTCCGAACAGCAACTGGCCGCCTATGGATGCGATTTCCCCGACCACCGCTATGGGGAACTCTTCTTCCTGGTCGATCCCGGCGTCCTCATCTGTCCCAGCTTCATGGGCGAGACGCCCCTGGCGGCCATGCACGGCTACGATCCCGACCATAAGGATTCTCTGGCCATGCTGGCCAGTAACGTGACGCCCGATCCCCTGCCCCAACGGCTCGATGATATGTACGCGCTGATGGTGAGCGAGGCCATCGGGCACTCCGATGACGTCGCTCTCATCCGCCAACAGGGAGCAGGGACGGCATCCGAGATGGATCCCCTGCCCTGTCCCACGTAAGGCCACGAAGGAGTCGCCCATGGCGCGCGCCGAGCCACATCGCGGGGATGAAAAGAGAGCGTCGGTCGTCCGTCGTCTATCGTCCGTCGTCTATTTTTGAAGGAGTGAGATCATGAGACCTTGCATCATCATGCGATCGCACAATGACATGCCGCTCATTGCCGAGACGCTGGCCATGCTCCATAAGCAGGATCATCCATTCGAGTTGATCGTGCTGGATAATGCTTCGACCGATGGCACGCTCGAGGAAGTGAAAAAATATACCGATCGCGTGATTCACATTCCCGCCGGAGCCTATGTGCCCGGTCGCGTGCTCAATCAGGGTATGGCCGCATCGCACGGAGAATTGGTCGTGTTCCTCAATTCCGACTGCACGCCTCAACACGAGACCTGGCTCCGCCATTTACTGGCCGGATTCACCGATGAGCGCGTTGCTGCCGTTTTCGGGCGACAGATTCCTCGCCCCGACTGTCATCCCCTCTACGCCAAGGATACCGAACAGACGTACGGAGATGGCACTCGACAAAAGCGCTGGCGGCACTGCTTCTCCATGGCCGCCTCGGCGATTCGTCGCTCCGTCTGGGAGGCGATGCCGTTTGATGAGCATCTGCAATATTCCGAGGACATCGAATGGACGTGGCGCGCTCGCCAACGCGGTTACACCGTTCGATATGTCCCCGACGCCGTGGTCATGCACTCGCACAATTACACCTGGCGTCAGTTCTACAAGCGACATTACGGCGAAGGAAAGGCGGAAGCGCTCATCTTCGACTGGTCGCCATGGGAACGGTCGTTCCTGCGCTACTCGCTCCTCCCCTACGTCCGTCAAGTCCTGAGCGATGAGGCCTACTGCCTGGCGCGAGGTCACCTGGGTGCTGCGCTGTATGCGCCCATCCTGCGGCTGGCTCAACTTCTTGGCCGGCGGGCGGGATTCCGCGACGGCTGGAGGGAGCGACAGGAGCGGGCGGCAGCGGAGGCGTCTCTTCGGTGGGCGAATTCGGGAACCCGGTGAACATAGAGGATCTCCCATGAGACCGATCTATGCACAACACGCCTCGGCTCGGTTCAACGACTGGCTCCACGAGGTCCTCCAGCGATTGACAACCGATGTGCAGCGAGCGCTCGAGGAGAACCTCGTGGCCCTCATTCTGGGTGGAGGATACGGTCGCGGAGAGGGCGCCGTCATCGACGTCGATGGCGTTGAGCGCCCTTACAATGATCTGGACCTCACTCTGGTGGTGAAGCGGAAATGGCGATGTCCGTGGAATCGACTCGACGAGATCAAGGAACGCTACGAAGCCGAGCTGGGCATCGACATCGACTTCAGCCGACCGCTCACCATCGGCGACATCAAGCGCTGGCCGCACTGGCTCATGTGGTACGACTTGCTCCACGGCCACGTCGTTCTCGCCGGTCCGCCCGACATCCTCACTGCTCATGCGCCGGCCGCGCTCAACGACCCGCCCCCCACGATCGAGGCGACGCGGTTGCTGCTGAACCGAGGAGCCGGGCTGTTGTGGGCCGAGCGCATCGTGCGCCACATCGAGCCTCCGCCCGATGATGATTTTGTGCGGCGGAACTATTTCAAATGCGCTCTCGCCCTGGGCGACGCCCTCCTCATCGCCCATCGCCGCTTCGCCACGCCCTATCGCGGGCGCGATGCCCGACTGGAACAACTGATGGCTGAGCGTCC
>RFHM01000461.1 GCA_003696865.1 Acidobacteriota bacterium
ACCCGATCAGCAACTGCAACCCGATCAACGCTGACCTCATCGAGAGGAGGGGCGACACCGCCCCTCCTCTCTCACCTCGCCGCCGCGTCCGATCCGGCCATCGGAAGCCGATCCAACCTCACCTCCACAAGTGGTCGCCTCTCACAAAGTCCCGAGAGATCTATCTCTCGAAATGCCTCCTCCGGGCGCCCTCATGGCATCTGTTCGAAACCATGACGTCCAGGTGGCACCCCGCGATCCATTCGTGATCGTTTCAAAGATGGTGCCTGTCAGTGGATGTTGATGCCCATGCCTACTCGGGACGCCGCTGATTCTTTCGAATATGAAAGCTTGCCGGAGGAACCCTGTTTTTCAAGCACCAAAGTTGAAACGATTACGCACGGCTCGGCTGGTTGCATTCGTAGTGGGCTCAACCCTAGAATATGGCTTTTGATGAGGAGAGGACCGAGGGAGAATGAGGAGCATCGAGACAGAACTCAAAGCGCGCGTCATTGATGTCGTCGTTGATCTCTATGGCATTCGACTGGATGACGTGACGGTCGAGATTCCCCCTCGACCGGAATTCGGTGACATCGCTTTACCCATCGCCTTCGAGTTGGCCAAACAGCTCAAGCAATCGACCGGAGAGAAGCAGGTTCCTCGCCGGCTGGCCGAAGCCATCGCCTCGCGACTCGGGCATATCGAGGGCATCTCCCGCATGGAGATCGCCGGGCCGGGTTACATTAACGTTTTTCTGGATCGCCCTGGTTATCTCCGGGCGCTGCTTGAGCCCGTGGTTCCGCCTCAGCCCAGTCAAGACAAGCTCATCGTGGAGCACACCAGCGTGAATCCGAACAAGGCGGCGCACATCGGCCACTTGCGCAACGCCGTGCTCGGCGACACCCTGGTTCGACTCCTTCGCGCTCTGGGACAAAAGGTGGAGGTGCAGAACTACATCGATAATACCGGCGTTCAGGTGGCCGACGTGGTCGTTGGATTCAAGTATCTGGAAAAGAAATCACTCGACGAGATCCAGCGCATCACGGGCAAATTCGATGATTATTGCTGGGACCTCTATGCTCGCGTGACGGAATGGTACGAGCAGAATCCCGACAACCTGGCCTATCGACGACAGACACTACAAGAGATCGAAATCGAGGATCACCCCACGGCTCGGATGGCCGACTACATCTCAACGCGCGTGCTCAATCATCACCTCGATACCATGGATCGACTGGGCATCCGCTATGACGTTCTCCCACGGGAGAGCGATATCCTGCACTGTCGCTTCTGGGACCGGGCATTCGAAATCCTCAAACAGGCCGGCGTCATCGTCTATGAGACGGAAGGCCGCAACAAAGGCTGTTGGGTGATGCGCGCCGATGCGGGAGATCGCCACACGTCATCGACATCGGCAGAAGAAGAGTACAGCGAGGACAAGATCCTCGTTCGCTCTGATGGCACGGTGAATTATACGGGCAAAGATATCGCCTATCACTTGTGGAAACTAGGGAAACTGGGCATCGATTTCAATTACAAACCATTTCGCTCTTATCCGGACCGCCATCAGACGTGGATTACGACCTCCGAAGCGACCGAGACGACGCGCATCACGCGACCGATCTTCGGTTTCGGGTCAGCCTATCTCAACGTCATCGGATCCGAGCAAACTTATCCGCAAAAGTACGTGAAACAGGCCATTGCCGCCGTCGCGCCGGATGTGGATATCGAGCGCTGCGTCCACGTGGCCTATGAGAAGGTGGCGCTCTCACCTCGAGCCTGCATGGAACTGGGCATCGAGTTGAAGCCGGAGGAACGAGAGCGACAACAGATCAGCATGTCGGGACGCCGGGGATTGGGCGTGAAAGCCGATGAGCTCATCGACAAGCTGGAACAGCGAGCCTGGGAAGAGGTTCGCTCGCGCCATCCCGATCTCCGGGAGGCCGCACAGCGAGAGATCGCCCACCTCATCGCCGTCGGCGCTCTTCGTTACTTCCTGCTGAAATATACGCGCACCAGCGTCATCACCTTCGATTTCGATGCTGCTCTCTCCTTCGACGGAGAGACCGGCCCCTACATTCAGTATGCCATTGTCCGGGCAGAGAGCATCTTCCGCAAACTGGACGCTTCGGGAATCCGGCGAGGCCATCTCGCCGAGATCCCCGATGATCAATTGGCCACCCTGCTCAGCGGAGAGAGCGGCGACGATCTCTGGTCGCTCATCTACATGGCCGGACGTCTGGACGATACCGTCCGACAAGCGACCGACAATCTGGAACCGGCGCTGCTGGCCAAATATACCTTTCAATTGGCCCAGCGATTCAACCTCTTCTATCATCACTACCACATCCTCCGAGAACCCGATGAAGCGCGACGCACGCTACTCATCACGGTGACCGAGATCGTGGAACGACAACTTCGGCGCGCGCTCGATCTCATGGGCATCGGCGTCCCGGAGAAGATGTAATCAAAGGGAGGCATGGCCGACGCGAGACAAGGGTCGCCTCTTCGCCTATCGAGGAAGACGCCCATGGTCTGGGGGCCACACCGAAAGGATGGGAATGGACGTTCGGGGAATGGAGCGCAAGCTAGCAGCTTGCGCCACCCTCTCTTTTCGAAGGAGTCGTCCATGGCGCGCCCGAGCCACATCGAGGGGATGAAAAGAGCCTGTTGGAGGATCTTTGCGTTCTTTGCGCCTTTGCGGTGATTTCCCAGGGAGACGGCGATGAGAATCCTCTCCATTCACGTCGATCACTTTCGCAGCGAGGTGACTGAGCGAGGTCGATCTCGCGTCATCGAAGACCCCGAGGAAAAGGTCGTTTCCGTCGATGAGGCGCTGGTCATCCTCAGTTGCGTTGAGCGCGCCGATGAGATCAGTCCTTCCAGCGTCGTTCGCCGAGCCGTTGAGGAGATTGAAACCATGGCGCGACAGCTCAAGGTGGACACTCTGGTCATCCACTCATTCGCCCACCTGTTCGCCGAACTGGCCAGACCGTCCACGGCGCTCAGTGTGCTCAAAGAGTTGGCCGACCAACTCCGCCGGCGCGGCTTCACCGTTCACCGCACGCCGTTTGGCTGGTTCAACACATTGGATCTGAGAGCGAAAGGTCATCCTCTGTCCCGAATGGCTCGCGTGATCCCCCCCGATGAGCCACGGCGGGGATCGGAATCGACCGGCTAGAGGGAGCGGCCCGAGGCCGCACTCCCGGGGCGCGGCGAAACGATGCGCCTTGTGACCGCATTCAGACCGGCTTCAATTGCATTCCATAGTCGCGTTCGACTATGATTGTCCGGCACTCAACGGTGGTGGAACGATCATGAATCTCATCGAGGCCTTATCAGTGGCTCTGGAGGCACTGGGGAGCAATCGATTGAGGACGGGCCTCTCGCTGCTCGGCATCACCATTGGAACGGCGGCGGTCATCATGGTAGGCGCGGCGACGCGAAGCGGGCGGTTCCTCATCTTCGACGAGCTCATGACCTTCGGCCTCCGGTCGATCTGGGTGTATCGTGTGTATGAGAAAGCCCGACCGGGAGAACCGACCCGGAAAGGCACGGGCATCGACCTTTCTGATATTGAGGCCATCCAGAAGGAAATCCCTTCCATCGCCTATGTGACGCCCATTGCTCAGCAGATGACCTGGGCGACGAGCAATGGGCACTATCACCGCGTCCGGCTTCAAGCGGTCAACCATCAACACGCGGCCATCAACAACGATGAGGCCAAGACGGGGCGATTGCTCTCCTGGATTGACGATCGCGCCGGGCAACCGGTGGCCGTCATTGGAATAGACGTCGCCCAAGCGCTCTTCCCCACCACCGATCCTATCGGTAAGACCATTCGCGTCGGTCAGGGTTCCTATACGGTAGTCGGCGTTCTCGCACCACGAAGCCGGGATTTCCTCAACAGCGTCGGCATCACCGGCGGAGGTCATCCCAACGAGCGCGTGCTCGTCCCCATCACCGCCTACTACAAGGTCGCGCCTCGCCGGGAAGTGGAATACCTTCAGGCGGCCGTCGTCGATCCGGCGCATGCGGCGGAGACGGCCGAGCAGGTCATCGATTTGCTGCGGCGACGACATCGAGGGAAGTACCGATACCGAGCTCAAGTCATGCAAACCTACATTGACACGGCTAACAAGATCATCGGCACCGTCTCGTGGTTGGGCGGCGTGGCGGCGGCCATCTCGCTCCTGGTCGGGGGTATCGGCATCATGAACGTGTTGACCACAGCGGTCATCGAGCGCACGGCGGAGATCGGGTTGAGAAAGGCGGTAGGTGCTCGCCCCCGGGATATTCTCCTGCAGTTTCTCCTGGAGGCCGTTCTTCTTTGCCTCATCGGCGGCGTGCTTGGCGTGGTGCTGGGTTCGGCAACCATCGTGACCATCGAACGCGTGAGCGGAAAACCGGAATTGCTCGCCTGGAACTATGTGGGCATAGCCATCGCCGTCTCGTTTCTCACCGGCATTCTGGCCGGGCTCTATCCGGCCCATCGAGCGGCGCGACAAGATCCCATCGAGGCTCTCCGATACGAATGATGCGTCGCGCGGCGCCCGTCATCGCCCTCGCCGGCCATTGTCAGAGACAAAGGAATTTGCTAGAGTCATGGGTCGATGAACACCGACCGATCTTGAGAAAGGAGGCGTCATGAGGAGGAACCGCTCCACGTTCGCCTGGACATCGCTGCTGTTCATTCTCCTGGTTGGCGGGTGGCGTGCGCCCACCCGGGAAAAACACCCGGACGAACGGATTGCCCGGGCCGTCGCCGCCCTTGGCGAAAAACTCATCCGGACGCGCCGCGATTTCCACGCCCATCCTGAACTATCCAATCGAGAAGAGCGAACGTCGCGCGTCATCGCCGAGCGACTGCGGGAACTGGGCCTGGAGGTTCGCGCGCACGTGGGCAAGTACGGCGTCATCGGCGTGCTCAGGGGCGAGCATCCGGGGCCCGTGGTCGCCTACCGCGCCGATATGGATGCCCTCCCCATCACGGAGACGATCGACGTCCCCTACAAGTCGCAGAATCCGGGCGTGAAACACGCCTGCGGTCACGATGTCCATATGACCGTGGCGCTCGGTGTGGCCGAGGTTCTCAGCCAGATGCGCGACGCCATCCACGGAACGATCAAATTCATCTTCCAACCGGCCGAAGAAGGACCGCCACCGGGAGAAGAAGGAGGAGCGCGGTTGATGATCAAAGAGGGGGCGTTGGAGAACCCGCGGCCGGCGGCGATCTTCGGACTCCACGTCATGCCTCAAATTGAAGTCGGGAAGATCGGTTATAACATCGGTCCGGCGATGGCCTCGTCCGATCGCTTCGTCATCACCATCCACGGCAAGAAGATTCACGGAGCGTATCCCCATGG
>RFHM01000462.1 GCA_003696865.1 Acidobacteriota bacterium
GATCTATACGCACGTGATTCTGACCTGGGAAGAAGACCTCAACCCCTCGAAAAAACCTGAATGACTGAGACGGCCCGTTACCGAAGATATGGTCACCCCGGGTGCCAGAGGCGCCCGCCGGCCTTCGGGCAAAATATGACGCACCGCCTGGGAACAGGGCCAACGGACGAGCACACAACATACCACTTCAAGGAGAATCGTGATGATGAAACGATGGAAACATGTGAGAGGATCATTCTTTCTCGGATTGACGTTCGGATTGCTCATTGCTGGGAGCGGCGCGCTCCGGCCAGTCGGCGCCGCCGTTCAACATTTTTTCTTCAATTCCGTTCGCGTCGGCGACTGGCTCGGACCGGCGACCGACTTTTTTGGTACGGGAGATCTCCTGGTGAGCCGGCGAACGTTCACCAGCGAACTGGTGGCCGGCGCACTGGCCAAACCGGGCGATGATCCGACTCCAGGAAACATCCGTGTGAGAGACGAAACGGGACAGACGCACGTTCGACTGGCCGCCAGCGAGCAAGGCGGCATGATGACGGTGAACGCGACCAACGGAGTGACCACGGTGCAGATCATCGGTGGCACCTCCAGCGGCCGCATCATTCTCAACGGTCAGGCCCTCGATCTCGCGGAAACTTTTCCCTTCGGTGAGGACACCCCGACGCCAGGCGACGTTGTGGTCATCGATCCCGAGAATCCCGGCCAACTCAGGCGATCGTGGCGGGCCTACGATCGCGCCGTGGTCGGCGTGGTCGCCGGAGCCAATGGTCTGAACTCGGGGATCGTGCTTGGCGGGAATGCCGACCCATCACACCAACCGGTGGCCCTGATCGGTCGAGTTTACTGCTGGGTCGACGCCGCATACGGATCGGTCCGACCCGGCGATCTGCTGACGACTTCGCCAACCCCGGGTCATGCGATGCTCGTACAAGATATGACCAAAGCGCAAGGAGCCATTCTGGGCAAGGCATTACAGCCCCTTCAATCCGGGCGAGGAAAGATCCTCGTCCTGGTCGGAGCACTATAATCCTAGGGAACATAGGCCACCGATTGCTCCCCATCGGGAGCGGTCAGCAACCGATTGGAAGGACCCACGGTCGAGGCCACCCTGGGCGTGCTCCGCAGGTCGGTGAGGATGGAAACGCTTCGGTCACCGGTATTGGCCACGATGGCCGAGTCGCCATCCTTGGAGAGGGAGATGCCGGCGGGTCGAGAGCCCACGGCCACCGACGCGATGAATCGGAGGGTCGCTCCAGAAACCCGAAAGACGGAGACGGAATCGTTCTCCTGATTGGTGACCACGGCCACCGACCCATCCGATGAGATATCGATGGCTCGAGGGCCGGGTCCCACACCTTGCGTGAGGGGTCGCCCGGCCATTCGTGGGCGCCCGCCAGGGGCCAAGCCGTTGACGGCGACGATATTGTCTCCGCCACGATTCACGACAAAAGCTGTGTCGTTGTCGGCAAACGCCACCCCACCGGGATCGGGTCCCGTCCGCAGAATGGTCCGCACCGTCGGCGATCCCTCCAGCACCCCATCGATGACAGCAATGCCTCCGATACTCTGTGCCGTGATGACGACAGTTCCGGCTTGAGAAATGGCGATATCTCGGGCTCCAAACATCACTCGCGTCAGGACGAACGGCGATCCAGCGACGGGCTGATGGGGCAATCCGGTGATCGGCACGATGCTCACCGGGGATGAATCGAGCAGGATCGCGGCCATTCGACCATCACCACTGATGGCCACGCCGGCCGGACGTCCACCAACATCCACAGAGATCACCCGGGGACTTCCATCATCCAATTCGCCGATGATCGAGATAGCTGATCCTGAGGTCAGCACGATGGCGAATCGCCGATGGGGAGCGACGGCGACTTCGATGGCCTGGCCAGTGATGGGAACGACTCCCCTGATCGATGGGGTTTCGGGCAAGCCCTCGAGGATGGTGAGATCGTTGGACGCCACCACGGCGAAGTCTCCCCCCGTCGGCTCGCCTTCGGCACGAACAGAGAAGTTGCCATCACTGTCATCCTGACCGGTCAATCCATCGGTGTCGTGCGCCACGACGCGAATCCGCCCTCGCCTCGTGCTGAGGTCATCGGGAACAGCCCAGTCGAACGATTGCACATGACCGGGCAATCCTGTCTGTATGGGATGATCGAATCGCCGCCCACCGTCGGTGGACAGGAAAATGTCTTGAGACACGATGCCCCGGTCATCAGTCGAGGTCCAGCGAATGGTGAAGGTGGTGCCCGCCCTGATCTCCTCCCCGCCGTTTGGCGCGATCACTCTCACGGTCGGCGGCTCGATCGATGGCCGAATGACGAACACGCCGCTATCCCCCTGTCCAACGTTTCCTGCTCCGTCTCTGGCCAGAATGCGGATGACGGCTTGCTCCGATGAGAGCGTCGAGGGAACGTTCCAGTTGAACGAGTGTTGACCGCCAGCGAGATTGGAAGCAATCACCGTAGAGAAATGACGCCCGCCGTCGGTGGACAGCCGGATCTCGTGAGAGATGACGCCCACGTTGTCTGACGACGTCCATTGAATGAGGAAAGAGCGGCCCGCGATGACGATTTCACCAGGAGAGGGTCGTAACACGGTCACCGAAGGGGGAAGAGTGTCTTCGATGGTGAAATCCCCACTGGTCGACTGGCCACTATTGCCCGCCGCATCTCGCGCGATGACGCGGATGCGAGCGCGCGTGGTGGCCACATCGATGGGCACTGTCCACTGGAACGACTGCTGCCCTCCACCGAGTCCCGTGACGAGCGGAGAGAACGAACGACCTCCATCGGTAGACAGCAGGAGATCGTGAGAAACGACGCCGATATTATCGCTCGATGTCCACCGGATGGTGAATGACGTCCCTTGTGGGAGCACCTCACCACCCGTCGGTTCAATGAGTGTGACCGAAGGCGGGACTTGATCGCGTATGGTGAAATTGGCCGTCGTATCTCGACCTTCGTTCCCCGCGGCATCCCGGGCGAACAAGCGGAGGCGAGCGCGAGTCGTGTTAAGATGAGTGGGAACCGACCAGTCGAACGATTGCTGACTTCCCGGCAGGTTGGAAGCGATGACGGTGGGAAATGTTCGTCCACCATTGGTCGACAGTCGAATCTCATGGGAGACCACACCAATGTTATCGGACGACCTCCAGCGAATGGTGAACAGACTTCCCGGACTGACCACCTCTCCGGCCGTGGGAGCGAGAATGGTCACGTCGGGCGCGATGGTATCGCGAATGGTGAAGTTCCCCGTCTCGCCACGCCCCTCATTGCCAGCGGCATCGCGGGCGACAAGGCGAATGCGCGCCTGAGACGTGCTCACATTCGTGGGAACGGACCAATCGTATTCATACTGCTGTCCGCTGAGGCCCGAAGCGAGCGTGGTGAACGTGATGCCTCCATTGGTCGAAAATTGGACCTCCTGGGAGATCACGCCAACATTATCCGAGGATGTCCAGCGAATGGTGAACACCGTTCCCGGGTTGATGATCTCGCCCGTATGGGGAGCAGTCACCGTCACCTCTGGAGGAAGATTGTCGCGGATGGAGAAGTTTTCCGTCTGGCCAATGCCCACGTTCCCGGCAGCATCGACGGCCCGCACGCGAAGGCGCGCTCGACGGACATTGAGATCTCTGGGAA
>RFHM01000463.1 GCA_003696865.1 Acidobacteriota bacterium
GTCGAGGAGTCTCCTTCGCCAGTCATCGACGCCGCCGTTCGTTCGCGCCTTGGCGAGCAGGTCGTTCGGGCCATGAAGGCCATCGGATATCGCAATGCGGGCACGGTGGAATTCTTGCGCGATCCGCAGGGCCGCCTCTATTTCATGGAGATGAACACGCGCCTTCAGGTGGAACATCCGGTGACCGAGATGGTCACCGGTATCGATTTAGTGAAGGAGCAGATTCGCCTCGCTGCTCATCATCGACTCGATCTCTGTCAGGAAGACGTCACCTGGCAGGGACATGCCATTGAGTGTCGGATCAATGCCGAGGATCCGGATCATGATTTTCGGCCCGATCCCGGATGCATCACCACTTTCATCCCTCCCCGAGGAGACGCGCCGGGAAAGATTCGTCTCGATACACATGTTGAGGAAGGATACTCGATCCCGCCGTTTTACGATTCCATGATCGGGAAGCTCATCGTGCACGCCCCAACGCGTCCCGAAGCCATCGCGACGATGACCGAGGCGCTGGCCCAGTTTCGCATCGAGGGTATCCGGACGACGATTCCCCTCCATCGGCGCATCATGGCCGCCGCCGAGTTCGTCACGGGGAATTATGACATCACATTTCTCGATCGTCTGTTGGCGATGGAGCCGGCGATGACCTCCCCGGAAGGATCCGTCTCCGGGGGGAGTAGAGGAGAAAGAGGAGGAGGGAACCCATGGCCAAAGTGATTCTCGAACCCATTGGCTCGCCGGTCGATCAGTTCCTCTCCCTGGAACAGTATCGGGAGAACCTCCAGCATATGCAGCGACTGAACGATGAGTTGCGGGCCAAACGGGAGGACGTTCGCGCCGGCTGGGGACCCGAGTACGTTGAGCGCGTCCATCGAAAAGGGAAACTCACCGCCTGGGAGCGCATCGAGCGGTTGAAAGATCCGGGCACCCGCGTCTTCCCCATCGGCACATTCGTGAATTATGGATTGACATTTGGCCAGGAGAAGCGTTCCTCGCCGGGAGCCGGCGTCATCACCGCGTTCATCCGAGTCGAAGGGCGACACGTCATTGTGATCGCCAACGACAATACGGTGGCTTCGGGAGCGTGGTGGCCGCGGACGCCGGAAAAGATTCAACGGGCGCAGGAGATCGCGCTCCGATTGCGCATCCCGGTCGTCTATCTGGTCGATTGCAGCGGATTGTATCTGCCCGAGCAACTCCGGAGCTTTCCGGGGAAGACCGGGGCGGGGCATATTTTCAAGTATAACAGTCTGCTCAGCGCCCATCAGGTCCCGCAAATTGCCGGCGTGTTTGGCGATTCCATTGCTGGCGGGGGCTATATGCCCATCATCAGCGATGTCGTCTATATGACCGAGCAGGCGTACATGGTCATTGCCGGCGCCGCCTTGGTCAAAGGAGGGAAGTCGCAGAAGATCACTTCATTGAGCATCGGCGGGCCGGATGTTCACGTTCATATCTCCAACTGCGCCGATTATCGCGTTCCCGATGATGCGTCTCTCCTTCACATGATTCGCCGCGAAGTGGCTCGACTGCCGACCAGCGCCGTCCCCTACTACCGCTACGGCAGGGAAGCGGCCCCACCCCGATATTCTCCCTCCGAGCTGGATGGTCTCTTCCCGGTCGACTATCGCATGGCCTACGATATGCGCCAGGTCATCGCCCGGTTGGTGGATTCCAGTCTCTTCTGGGAGATCTTGCCCGAGCAGGGGGAGGAGATGATCTGTGGCGTGGGTCGGATCAGTGGATTATATGTCGGCATCATCGCCAATAATCAGTTTCTCATCGAGCATCCCACCCGGCGACGGGTGAAGCGTCCGGGAGGGATTCTCTATAAGGAAGGGATCGCCAAGATTTCCGCTTTCTCTCGCGCCTGCAATGACGATGGTCTGCCCATCATCTGGCTTCAGGATATTTCCGGCTTCGACATCGGACCGGAGGCCGAGAAACAGGGATTGTTGGGATATGGTTCGAATCTCATTTATACGAATTCGACGAACACAACGCCCATGATCACCGTTCTGCTCCGCAAGGCCTCGGGGGCGGGATACTACGCTGAAGCGGGATTGCCCTATGACCCCGTTCTGCAATTGTCCACGCCCATCACGCGCTTGGCCGTCATGGAGGGGCGGACGCTGGCCATTGGCACATACCACACGCGATTGGATGATAATTTCAACATCGTCGCCGCGACGCCGGAGGAGTATGAAGAGATCAAGCGGGGGATGGAGGCCGTCGAAGCGCGCATCAATGCCGAGATGGACCCCATTCTGACGGCGCGGCGGCAAGCCACCGACGAGGTCGTGGCCATGAGCGAGCTGAGAGACTATCTGGAGACCGTCGTCGAGATGTGCTATCAGAGCATCGGTTACCGGCGGGTCAAGAATCCCCGTATTTGGTCGCTGCATGATTTGAAGGTGCTGACATCCTGGAGCGGATGACCCTCACGGCCCGCGTTGGGGGGCTGAGGGAAGAGGAACGGGGGCGATACCCCGCCATCATGCACGATGGGACAACGTACGCTTCCAGCGAAGGTGGAGAAAACGTCCGAAGATGAGCGCATCATCGTGAGGTCGCCGGCGGTGGGGTTGTACAGTCACCATCCCGAGCCGGGATCGATCCTCACCGAAGGCGGTCGTGTCGGACGTCTCACCATTCTGAACCGACAGTATACGCTGGTGCTGCCGCCCCGTGTGGGAGGACGCGTAGAGAAGGTGGCCGTCGACGATAAAGTCACCCCCGTCGAATATGGAGAGGAGCTGCTTCATCTCGTTCGGCGGGGATGGGAATTCCCCGAGGAGGATCGTCAGGAGGCCGAGGCAGCGCGGGAGTTCGCGCCAGGAGGGACCCATGTCGTCGTTTCTCCAACTGATGGCGTGTTCTACCGCAAACCTCGCCCCGACGCCCCGCCGTACGTCAATGTGGGCGATCGCGTGGTTCAAGGGCAAACGCTCGGATTGGTGGAGGTGATGAAGTGTTTCAATCCCATTCAATACGGTGGGCCGGGATTGCCCGAGGAGGCGGAAATCGTGGAGATTTGCGTTGAAGACGGGGCCGAGATCAAAGCCGGACAACCGCTCTTCCGGGTGCGAGAGTGACCGTCGAGGAGCGGTCACTTCTTCGCCGTTTTGGCGTATTCGAAAAATTGCTTCACTTCGGCGGGCGTGAGATGACGATAGGTCCCCGGTTTCATCCCTTTGGCCGTGAGAAAGCCGATCCCCACGCGCTTGAGCTTCACCACCGAGTGGCCGATCTTGTCGAACATTTTTCGGATCTGGTGGTGACGTCCCTCGATGATGGTGACTTCATACCAGGCATTGGAATCCGTGCGCCGGAGTTCGGTGATCTTGGCCGGGGCGGTGCGCTTCCCTTCGATGACCACTCCGCGCCGGAGGAGGTTGAGTTGCTTCTCACCGGGGATTCCTTTGACCTTCACATGATAGGTTTTGGGGATTTCATACTTCGCCGAGGTGATCAAGTTGGCGAAATCGCCATCGTTGGTCAGCAGGATGAGTCCTTCGGATTGGAAATCGAGTCGGCCCACGGGATAGACGCGCGCCGGCAGACGAGGCAGAAAATCGGTGACCAGGGGACGCTTCTTGGGGTCGGAGAGGCTGGACAGTACCCCCTTCGGTTTGTAAAGGAGGATATACACTTTCTCCCGAGAGCGGAGCAGCGGGTTGATGAGTTTGCCTCGCACTTTGATGTGATCTCGTTCGGGATCGGCTTTCGCTCCCAGGGTGGTGACGACCTTCCCGTTGACCGTCACTTCTCCGGCCAGAATGAGCTCCTCGGCCTTCCGCCGCGATGTGAGGCCCGCGCGAGCGATGAGTTTTTGGAGCCGCTCTTCCATATCCTCATGTATCGATAGCGCTCCCCTCAAACAATAGAGCGCGGGAGCGCCCCTCTCATTCGGTGATGAAGTCTTCGAAATCCTCGATACTCGGGAGTTCGGAAAGATCGTTCAGGCCGAACTGGATGAGAAACTCCTTGGACGTCCCATACATGATGGGCCGACCAGCCACCGGTTTGCGTCCCTTGGGGACGATGAGCCGCTTTTCCAACAGCGTCTTGACCGAGGAGACGGAGTTCTTGCCACGAATCTCTTGAATCTCCGGGAGGGTGATCGGTTGCTTGTAGGCGATGACGGCCAGCGTCTCCAACGAAGCGAGCGACAGGCGAGCCGCCGGGCGCGTTCGGAGGTAGCGGCGTAACAC
>RFHM01000082.1 GCA_003696865.1 Acidobacteriota bacterium
ACCGACTCCATCCCAAAGCCCGATTAATCCGAGGTTGGCCGCGTCCGCGCGGTGGTGTGACCGGTCTAGACGCGAGTTTCGCCGCCGCCATGTTCATCGGTTATCACGCTCGGGAAGGCACGCGACGAGCGGTCCTCTCGCATACCTTTCTGGCCGGCGAAGTGGCCGATTTCCGCATCAATGGTCGGAGCATCGGCGAGGGCGAATTCAACGCCATCGTCGCCGGAGCTTTGGGCGTCCCCGTCGTCCTGGTTTCTGGCGATGACGTTGTGGTCGAGCAGATGCGAGCGTTTCTCGGCGATGTCGAGGGCGTCGTGGTGAAGCGAGCGTTGAGCCGCACGGCCGCCGTGGTCATCCCTCCCCAGGTCACCACCGCCCGCCTTAAAGCGGCGGCAGAACGCGCTCTGCGACGGCGTGATGCGTTCAAACCGGTGCGCCTGGAGACACCTTATCGAGTCGAGTTCGTCTTCAAACCCAAGGCCGATGAACGCATCGAGCAGATCGTTCGAAAGCACCCGGAGATCTCTCAGCCCGCCCCGCGCACATTAGCCAGGACGTGTCAGAACGTCGATGAACTCATCGACTTTTACATGACGGCCCTGGGCATCGGGCTGGAATCGCCACCGGTGTTGAAGCGCTAACCATCGCATCGAGGAGGGAAAATGATGTTCAACCTGGAAGAATACGTTCGACGACTACCTCAAATTGATGTGACCAGGCGCGTTCCTCGAAGCGAATATGAGGCGCGCATCCGTCGGGTACGACAAGCGCTCCGACGACGCGGTCTCGACGCGGGTTTCGCGTATGGCAACGAGTGGCGCCCCGGCGACACGGGATGGCTCACCGGCTATGATCCACATATCGAGAGCACGGCGTGCATCGTCGGGCCGGAGAAAGTCCTCGTCCTGGGCGGCCCCGAAGGGATGTACTTCGCCCTGGAGACCATGCAGGTCGGTGAATACCGAAACGTGGAAGAGTTCAAGATCCCCGACGAAGATTATCCGGGGATCACATTCCATCGCCTCGATGACCTGTTCACAGAAGCCTGCGGGCGACGTCCGCGAACCATCGGTCTGTTGACGCTCAAAGCGAATGTGCCACAGAGCATGATCGAACTCATCCAGAAGGCGACGCGCGCCGAACTCGTCGATGCCAGCGATCTTCTCTTGAAGATGCGCTATTTCAAGAGTCCGACCGAACTGGAGATGATTCGCACGGCTGCCACCATCACCAGTTGGGCGATGGATGTCATGCTCAAGGTCATCCGTCCGGGCATGCGCGAGCTGGAAGTGGCGGCTTATGCCGACTTCGTGATGAAGTGGCTGGGCGCCGATCGCCTGGGCGTCTGCACACAGGTGCAATCCGGCCCTCGAGCGGTAACGTTGATCGGGCGCGCGACGAACCGAGTGATCCGGGAAGGCGAGTTGGTCGGGTTGGGCGTCAGCGCGCGCTATGACGGGCTGGCCGCCTGTGTGCGACGCACGGTCGTCGCCGGCGGGAAACCCAATGAACATCAACGCCGCTTGATCGAAGAGGCGACGCGCGCCTTCGAGCTCTCGGCGAAGAAATTCCGATATGGAGCGCCGGCTCGGGAAGTCGATCTCACTGCGCGACGCTACTTGCGCCAATTTGGCATAGAAATGTTTTACAGCGAAGTCCACAACGCCGGTTGGACGGAGTGTCAGGAAGGATATGGTGCGGCCACTCAGCACTCACGCTATCGTTTCCCCAAAGGGATTGCCGCTCAACTCGATGTGGGCATCTACGGCGTCGATGCCTTTGGCTTGCCCGCATCTCAAGTGGGCTTCACCGTGGAAGATCCGTTCATCATCGATCACCAGGGGAAGACGCACCGACTGACGTGGATTCCTACGCGGGCCTATAAGCTGGTGCCGGCGACCACATCATAACGCCGCCGAGCGCGCCCGTTACGCACGAGGAGGAAGCCAGTGATGAAAGCCATTGTGTATACAGCTCCGGAACAGTTCGCCGTTCAGGATGTTCCCATTCCCTCAATCGGTCCTCGACAGGTGCTCGTGCGGGTCAGGCGATGTGGCATTTGCAAAACGGACCTGCACATCCATCACGGGCGGTTCATCTCCCAATTTCCGCTCACACCAGGACACGAGTTCTGTGGGGATATCGTCGACGTGGGCGCTGAGGTGACCGAATGGAAGATCGGAGATCGCGTCACCTGCGATAATACCGTCCTCTGTGGATACTGCTTCTATTGCCGTCGCAATCAACCACTTTATTGTCAGAATTTCTACTCGCTGGGCTGCACGGGGCCGGGCGGATTAGCCGAGTACGTGGCCGTGAATGCCGACAAAGCGTTTCCATTGGCCGACCATGTCAGCTATGACCAGGCCGCGTTTACGGAACCCCTGGCCTGTATCGTTCATGGGATCGATCGTCTCGATCCCTGTTGTGGAGACAAGGTGCTCATCTTCGGCGCTGGTCCGGCGGGCAATCTGCTGGCCCAAATTCTGAAACATTGCGGAGCCGCCCTCGTCGTGGTGGTAGCGTCCACCCGGTGGAAACTCGATCTTCTCAACCGACTGGGCATTGAACACACCGTCCTCATGGATCGAGACGACTATGCCCGCCACACGAACACGGTCAAGCGGTTGGCGCCTGAAGGGTATGACATTGTCATTGACGCTACCGGATACGCCCCGATGATCGAGCACGCCTTCCAATTCACCAAGATGGGTTCCAAAGTTCTCGTTTATGGCGTGTGCAACGAAGAGGATACCATCACGGTCAATCCGTATTGGATGTTCCGTAATGAGATCACGCTCTTCGGCAGCTTCGCTCAGACACATTGTTTCGACCGTGCCCTCTCGTATATCGAGCGGGGCATGGTTCAGGTTGAACCGCTGATCACGCACCGCTTGAGTCTGGCAGAGTACGGGCGAGCGCTCGAGCTGCTCGCCGAAGGAAAACACAACTTGAAGATCATGATTCATCCAACTGATTGAGGAGGGCGTTATGCTTCGTGCCATCATGACGCGACCGGGCGAGATTCAATTTCAAGATGTGCCCACACCGGCCATTGACGAGCGGGAGGTGCTCGTGCGCATCCGCCGCATCGGTATCTGCGGATCGGACATTCACGTCTATCATGGAGCGCACCCCTATACATCCTATCCGGTGATTCAAGGTCATGAATTCTCCGGCGAGGTGGTGAAGGTCGGTGAGCAAGTGAAGTCGGTACATGTCGGCGATCTGGTCACGGCTCCTCCCCAAATCGTCTGTGGCACTTGTTTTCACTGCCGGCGAGGTCAGTCTCACATCTGCGACCATTTGAAAGTGATGGGATTTCAGGCTCCGGGCGTGGCACAGGAATTCGTCGTCTTCCCGGAAGACGCTTTGCTGAAGCTTCCGTCCGAGTTTACCCCAGAACTGGGAGCGCTCGTCGAGCCAACTTCGGTGGCCGTTCACGCTCTCCGGCGGGCCGACCTTTCGCCCGGAATGCGCGTCCTGGTGCTCGGGGCCGGTCCCATTGGCAATCTGGTGGCACAAGTGGCCCGCTGGCGTGGAGCCGCCGAGGTCATCATCACCGACATCAATGACCATCGATTGGACGTGGCCCGCGCCTGTGGGATCGAACATACGGTCAATGTTCGTCAGCAGTCCCTTGAGGATGACCTGGAGCGCATCTTCGGACCTCAGAGAGCCGACCTCATCCTGGAGTGCGTGGGATCGGAAGAGACGGCCAACCAGGCCATCCGCTGTGCGCGAAAAGGGAGCACTATCGTCATCGTGGGCGTCTATGGTGAGATCCCCAAAGTCGATCTCGGATTGGTGCAAGACCATGAATTACATCTGGTGGGGAGTTTGATGTATCAGCGCGAAGACTACGTGGCGGCCATCGAGGGGCTGGCCAGCGGGGCTATCGTATCTGCTCCCCTCCTGAGCCGCACTTTCCCTTTCCGCCAGTTCCCCGACGCCTACCGGTTCATCGAAACGACGCGTGCGCAGGTCATGAAGGTCATGATCGACCTGGATAGCGTTGACGAGTGATGGAGCGACCTGTGTGCGCGATCTGTTTCAGGGGCTACGAGACCTTTCGAGCGAGCCATCGGGAGAGCACCCCATCAGCCACCAGATGCTCGAACTCACGACATTCTGATTTTGGGTTCACGCCCGCGGCGTTTCAGCCACCATCCGGCAGATTTCTCTCCAACTCCTCCAGCAGCGAGCTGAATCGGTCCTCGCTCATGAGCGTCATGCGAGCGAAGAGGAAAGCATGATGATCAACGATTGCTCAAGCTACCTGTCATTCCATCGATATGTGCTGATTGTGGGAGTGCTGCTCATCATAAGCCTTTCACTCCCGCCGCCCGCTCAGGAGAAAGTGACGTCGATCCTCGAGGCCCTGGCTCAGTCCAGGACCGTCATGTACATCGGCGCTCACCCCGATGATGAGAATTCAATCGCCGGGTTTCTGGCGCGGAGCGTGGGAGCGGGAAAGAAGGTTTATCTGGTGTGCTTCACCCGAGGCGAGAACGAGCCGATGGATGTGGGCGTCCCCAAGGGACGTCCTATGGCCGAAGCCCGCATGCAATGGCTGCGCGATTCGGCGGCCATTCTGGGAGCCGAGCCCATCCAGCTCCCTTACACGGATGGGCCATCATCGGTCGAAGAG
>RFHM01000464.1 GCA_003696865.1 Acidobacteriota bacterium
ATCCCACGGTGATGCCCTCGGCCGGCCGAGGGGGCTGGGCATCGCTCTCTTCGACCTCCTCGCGATGGACGGCGCCGATGAGCTTCTCTTCGATGATGGCATCTTTGAGATCGACTTCCGCCTCATCGCCCTTCGACGACGATGGTGGGGGCTCCTGGATGAAGTCTTCGGTGATCGTCTCGATGAGTTCGGCCATCTGCTCATCGTAGCCGCCCGTCTCGGCGGGGAGGGGCTTCTCTTTCTCTTCGCTTTCGGGCTCTTCTTCGGCCTGAGCGATGGCCTCCAGGAGTTCTTCCACCTCCTGTTGGCTGACTTCTTCTGGAGAGGGAGGCTTCTCCTCGGGAGTGGCCTCCGCGGGAGTCGATGCCGCCCGTTTGGACTCTCGTCGAGAAGGCTCGTACTCGATATCCTCACTCTCGAGCACGTCGGTCACGTAGAGGAACGCGTCCCGGTCCAAGCCAATATCGATGAACGCCGACTGCATGCCCGGCAACACCTTGGTAACTCGTCCCTTGTAAATATTGCCCGCCATCACCTCGCTCTGGTCCCTGAGCCGTTCGATGTAGTATTCGGTGAGTTGACCATCTTCGAGGATGGCGATCTTCCTTTCGAATCCGTTGAAACTGATGATCATCTCTTTGGCCATATGTTACCCTCCTTCGGAGAACCTTCTCCTTGAGCGACCCGTTTGTGATTGTTGTCCTCGATGGTCATCGGTCGCCATTCGGTTCTCGAATCTCATCAGCGCGTCAATTGACATAGCGGTGAAATCGGACGCTGGCAATCAATCCCAGAGCCATGAACGTCGCCATCATGGACGATCCTCCGTAACTCATGAGCGGGAGGGGAATCCCCATGATGGGCAGCAATCCCACAACCATGCCGATATTGACGATGATATGGAATCCCAACAGACACACCAATCCGGTGATCAAGATCGCTCCCAACTGATCCCGCGATCGTCTGGCATGATCAATGGCGCGCATGAGAATGAATAAGTATAACCCCAGGACAATGACCATACCAACGAACCCCGTCTCCTCGGCGACCACCGAGGCGATGAAATCGGTATGCGGGTAGGGCAGGAACTTCAGCCGGCTCTGCGTGCCCCGGGCGATGCCCTTACCCCACAGGCCTCCAGAGCCGACGGCGATATTCGACTGCATGGTATGATATCCGAATCCCCAGGGATCGACGCTCTCCGGATGGAGAATGGCTTCGATGCGTTGCAGTTGATAAGGCTTCAAGAAATAGCGACGTCCCTGCCACCCCGCGGCCATGACGAGCACCACCAGGAGAATTCCGGTGATCACCCATCGGGGGCGAATGCCGGCCACGAACACGGCTCCGGCCAATGCCGGGAGGTAGGTGATCGCCGTGCCTTGATCGGGCTCCATGACGATCAGGATCATGGGAAGGAGAGTGAGAGCGGCGGCTCTGGTCAATTGCCCCATGGTCAGGTAGGGGTCCACTCGGGCTTTCTTCTCTTCCTGGGCCTTGGCCAGGTAGAGAGCCAGCGCCAGGACGCTGGCCAGTTTGGCGAATTCCGACGGTTGGATGCTCACCCCACCGATGCGGAACCAAGCGCGCGCGCCGTTGACTTCGACTCCAACCATGAGCACGAGGACGAGCAATCCGATGGCTCCGGCATACCACACCCAGGCCATTTCCGCCAGTCGCCGATAGTCGATGAGCGTCAACCCGATCATCCCCACGAGGCCCAATCCGATCCAGGCCAGTTGACGCATCCAGAAATCCCGGTCGGGCTGGGCACTGTGAATCTCCACCACGCCCAATCCGGCCAACGCCAAAGCGGCCAGCAACAGCCACCAATCGAAGTCCATCCAGATGCGGGATCTTCTCTGGGCCCGTCTGTTCATGGGCGCTCCTCCCCCGTCGCGCGGGGCTGATCCTCGGCGCGATCGGTTGACCGCGCGTCTCCCGATCGCGTGGCCTCGGGATGCTCATCGGGAGCGCGCTCGATCACACGATCGAACTCGCCATGGTGTTCATCTCCGTCCGGAGCCGACCGTGGAGGCGCGCTCGCCGGCTTCACCGGTCGATGCGATGGTGACGACGCCGCCCGAGGGGCGGCTTCCTCGTCGTCCGATGACCGGGTGGGAGGACTCGGCGCCTGCCGGGCAACCTCCACCGGCCGGGGAACGCCATAGTGCTTATTGCGATAAGCCTCGAAAATGGCGCGAGCGATGGGCGCACTATAAGTCCCACCGAATCCGGCATTCTCCACCAACACGACTACGGCGATCTCGGGTCGCGATCGCGGCGCGAAGGCCACGAACCAGGCATGGTCTTTGAGCTTCCCCCCGGCTTTGTGGGTGGCCACGACCTGAGCCGTTCCCGTCTTACCGGCGACATCGAATCCCACCACGCGCGCTCGCGTCCCCGTCCCCTGTTCGTTGACCACGCCCCACAGGCTGTAGCGAATCATCTCGCAGGTGCGCTGGTGGAGCGGGACGACCACCACCTCGTCTCCCTGGTAGGTCAGGCGCGGTCCCGGAGGGCCGGCTTCCAGGAAGACGTGAGGCCGATGCAGCTTCCCTCCCATAGCGATCCCGGCCACGGCCCGCAACAACTGCAGTGGAGTGACGGCGACCGATCCCTGACCGATGGCGGCGATCACGGTATCGAAGTCTCGCCAAACGGGATCCTTCGGATTCAATTGCGCTTTGATCTCGGGACTGGGAATGATGCCCCCTCGTTCGTTGGGGAGATCGATCCCCGTCGGCTGTCCCATTCCCAATCGCTTCACCCAGTCGTGCATTCGCCGAATGCCCAGTTTCAATCCCAGCCGATAGAAATAGCCATCGCAGGAGACGACCAGCGCGCGATGCAGATCGGGCATGCCATGCGCGCCCATGCAGCGGACGAATCGTCGACCCACTTGCAGCCCACCACCGCACATCAGGCGCGACTCTTTCACCGAGATGACGCCCTCCTCCAGCGCCGCTGTGGCCACCAGGACTTTCCAGGTCGACCCGGTGGGATAGAGACCCTGGATGGCGCGATTGTAGAGCGGATGATGCGGATCGGTCACCAGACGGTGAAATTCGGCCTTCCCTTCCGGCGTGGTAATGCGTTGGGCGAACAGATTGGGATCGAATGCCGGATGACTGACCATAGCCAGGATCTCGCCGGTGCGCGGATCCATGGCCACTACGACCCCGCGTCGATTCCCCAATTGCTGTTCGGCGACCCGCTGCAAATCCAGATCGATGGTCAGTCGAATGGTTCGACCGGGCACGGGGTCGATCTGCTCGATTTGACTGATCTCTCGACCGGCGCTATCGACGACGACGCGCCGAATGCCATCGCGCCCGCGGAGCAAGCGATCGTAGACTTTCTCCACTCCCGCCTTCCCGATGATATCGCCGGGCCGGTAGCCTTCGTATTCGGGGAGAGCCAATTCCCGCTGCGAGATCTCGCCCACATACCCGAGCACGTGGGCCAACAGCCGTCCGTAAGGATATCGTCGCTGCGGCTGTTCGATCACGTCCAGTTCGGGATACTCCAGCTGATGCGCGCGCACCCAGGCGACATCGGCGGGATCGGCGTTGGTTTCGATGACCATAGGGTAGTAGAGCGGTTGCCGGCGAGCGACCGCCAGTCGGGCGCGGACGAAGTCCCGGTCCAGCGTGACGCCCTGGGCGATGAGTTCCTCGACGAGGTCCATGACGCTCTCGCCTCGTGCTTTGACTTCCTCGCGACTGACGATGATGCTCAACGTCGGCCGATTATCGACCAGGACGCGCCCCTCCCGATCGAGGATGAGCCCCCGGGGGGCAGTGATGGGGATGGTCTTCAATCGGTTACTCTCGGCCGCCCTGACGTATTGTTCGTGATGGATGACCTGCAGCGACCACAGCCGGAATCCCAGCACGGCGAACGCGCCGATCAACAGATATTGAATCACGGTCAGCCGCGACTGACCATCAAAGCGATGTCCCCTGACTCGCTCCATGCTTCTCATAGTCTCGGACGTCTCCGCCGATATCCGCGCGCCCACAGTCGCGTTGGCCGCGACGGGCGTTCTTCCATGATCAGATCCAACAGGTGGAATCCCACCGCCGCGCCCATCACATTGGCGGCCAGATACCATCCCAGGTAGTGCACGAGGTGCTCGCCGACCGGCTGGACGAGCAACCGAACGCCGAATAGGGCGTGCAAGCCGATGAACAGAAGACCGTTGACCAGGGCGGCGGCTCCCATCACCATGAGTCGAGGGATCATATGATCCAGAGCGAGATGTTCGCTGAGCAAGCTGGCCCCATAGCCGATCACCGTCTTGGTGAAGCTCTGGGTCCCCAACAGTCCTCCGGAAAAGCTATCCTGGACCAATCCCGAACCCGCCGCCACCCAGATGGTTCGCTTCGGGTTCCGCCCGAAACTGGTATACACGGTCATGATCAACACCAGGTCGAGATAGTTCAGATCGAAGTGCTCAAAGCGAAGATAGCGCGCAATGAGTAATTGCAGCAGCAAGGCTGCTCCCACTGAAACGGCGATCTTCGTCGAATTCACTCCGTCTGACGCACGGGGCCGGAGTGCTGTGGGCGAAGCGAAGAGGAGAGCGCGTCGAACGACTCACTCGAGACGCCGGGTCTGGAAATCCTGGTCATCGGTCTGGCACTCGGCCCCATCCTTTCTTTCTCTGTCTTCCACCTTCGCTTTCGCCTATTGACCGGAGGCCACTCGGGTATCCCAGTTCACCGAGGCGGGCCGATTCAACAACACGATCACTTCCTCCAATTTCCCTAACGAGGCCAGCGGCTCGACGGTGATCTCCTGTGAGACGAGTGCTGACCGTTTACTCACCGACAGGACGCGGCCGATGGGAATGCCACGCGGATAGATGCCATCCTGTCCCGTCGTATACACGATCTCGCCTTCAGCGACCTCCACATTACCGGGAACATAACGCATGGTACACAACGCTTCACTGCGGCCTTCCAGCACCCCGACCGCCCGCGAGTCTTCGGTCACACCGATGACCGCCCCGGCGCCACTTCGCTCATCGGTGATCAATTGGACCTGGGCGCTGAACGGCCCCAGGGCGACGACGCGCCCCACCAGCCCATCGGGCGTGACTACGGCCGCGTTCAGTCGAACGCCGTCTCGTCGCCCGCGGTCGATGACGATGGTCTGGAACCACGCCGCGACATCGCGGCCAATCACCCGGGCGACGACGCTCTCGCCGGCCAATGCGCGTTGGAATCGCGCGTAGCCGGCCAATCGCTCGGCCAGCTTGGCCGCCTCTCGATACTGATGGAGTTCCCACCGCAATCGAGCGACTTCCTCGCGCAGGGCATCATTCTCCTGACCGAGGCGATGGAGATCGACAACCTGATGCCAGACGTCCCTCACGCCCGAGAATAAGCGGGTCACTGTGGACAAGAACGGGGCGAACGCGGTGACCGCCCATACGCGCAACATCGACTGTTGCGTATCCGGATGTCGCGCTTGCAGCGACATGAGGAGCAATTGACTCCCCAGCAATCCCACCACGAGGAAAGATATCCGACGCTGTTTGCCCATCGGCCTCATGACGGCGTCCGGCTCAGTATTCCAGACGCTCCAGGTTCGTGCACACCCGCTTCAACAAATCGATGTCATCGAGCATCTTCCCGGTGCCCAGGACGACCGAAGAGAGTGGATCTTCGGCCATGATGACGGGGACGCTGGTCTCCAGCTGGAGCCGTTTATCCAGGTTCCTCAACAATGCCCCTCCGCCGGTGAGCACGATACCGTGATCGATGATATCGGCGGCCAGCTCCGGCGGCGTGCGCTCCAGGGCCACGCGCACGGCGTTGACCACCGTGGTCACCGTCTCGGCCAAGGCTTCTCGAATCTCCTCGTCGGTGATGGTGATCGTCTTAGGGACGCCCTCGATGAGGCTTCGCCCGCGCACCTCCATGGACAAGGGTTCCTCCAGCGGATAGGCCGATCCCAATTCGATCTTGATCTGCTCGGCGGTTCGCTCACCGATGAGGAGATTATATTTCCGCTTGATATACTGAATGATGGCCTCGTCCATCTCATTCCCGGCGACGCGCACCGAACGCGAGTAGACGATCCCCGAGAGAGAGATGACGGCGATATCCGTCGTCCCCCCACCGATGTCCACGATCATGTTGCCCGTCGGCTCGGTGATCGGCAATCCCGAACCGATGGCCGCCGCCATGCATTCTTCCACCAGATAGACGTCGCTGGCCCGAGCGCGATAAGCGGCATCGATGACCGCTCGCCGTTCCACCTGTGTGATCTCTCCGGGAATGCCGATGACCACTCGCGGATTGACCCACGATCGGCCATTATGAGCCTTGCGGATGAAACTCTGGAGCATGATTTCGGTGAGTTCGAAATTGGCGATCACGCCATCGCGCATGGGGCGAATGGCCACGATATTGGAATGGGTTCGCCCCAGCATCTCCTTGGCTTCCTTGCCCACCGCCTCGACCTTATGGGTGACCTTGTTGACGACGACGATGGACGGCTCGCTGACCACAATGCCTCGCCCCTTGGCATAAACCAGCGTGTTGGCCGTCCCCAGATCGATGGCTAGGTCGTTTGAGAAAATCCGAAAGATCGAAGGCAACGTACTTCTCCTTCCCAAATTGTTATTGAACCATCATTCAATTCTTTGGCCTCACTGGTGACAGACAAAATGTATCATAACCGGGGAGGTGATTCAACCGTTTTTTCAGTCCGCGCCCGGCCGCCCTCTCCCCATCCGGTCAGGGCATCGGTCGACGAGATATCCAGAAGCCACCAGAGCCCCCCCTCCCTCGTCGGCGAGCGGTCGCGAGGCTTCCATTGGGACCCTCGATGATGACCGGGAGCGTGCCACGGAAGCGGTCCGTTCGGTCTCATTTGCGCTCGTCGTTGATCCGATCTACAATGTAGTTTTGATGTCATCGACATTGACGGGAGTGAAACGAACATGCTTCGATTCTTGAGCAAACAGCAACGAGCGCGGAACATCCTGTTGGTGTTCCTCTCCTTCCTGCTGGCGCTCACTCTGTTTGTCTTCCTCGGCCTGCCCGCCGGGCGATGGTTCTCCCAAGCCGTCGATTCCACCGGCGTCCTCGATCCCGATACGCCGGTGGCCGAAGTCGATGGTGAGGACATCCCTCTCGGCGAACTCCAACGAGCGCTGGATCGATTCACCCAATCCTCCCCCGGCGCACAGAGTTTCTCATTCATCAAGTCGTTCAGCGACGAGATGCTCGATCAGCTCATCGAACGGCGCATCAAAGAGCGGGAGGCCCGACGGCTGGGGATCACGGTCACCGATGAGGAGGTGGCCCAGCAGATTGCTCGCCTCTATCCCGGATTTCTCGACGAGAAGGGGCGATTCGTCAGCTTCGACCGCTATCGAGCGGCCCTGGAACGCAGTGGCCTCAAGGTGACCGAATTCGAGAACGACATCCGCTCCTCGCTCCTGGACGAGAAACTTCGGAGTTACATCACCGCCGGCGTCACGGTGACGCCGCAAGAGATCGAACAAGCCTATGTCCGCCAGAACACGAGCGTCGATGTGGTGTATCTCATCCTCGATCCCGGCGATCTGGAGGACGAGGTGAACGTCTCAGAGGAAGAAGCTCGCCGGTACTTTGACCACCATCGAGACGAGTTCGAGATCACCGAGACGGAGCGAAAGGTCGATTACCTGTTCATCCCCTATGAACCGCTCCAGAAGACGGTGAAGGTCACCGATGACGAGATCGAACGGGAATACGAGCGAACCAAGAATCAGTACACCGTCGGCGCCTGGGTGAGCCAGATCGTGTTCCCCTTCAACGAGACGAACGAAGCGGCGGTTCGCCAGAAAGCCGATGCCCTCGTCAAGCGCGCTCGCGGCGACGAGAAGAAGCCTCCGGAAGACTTCGCCACATTGGGCGGCAAGAGCATCGGCTACGTGAAGAAGGATCCCAAGGATACCTCCTATCGGCAGCGCGTCTTCTTCCTCCGCGATGATCAAAAGAACGTGACCGATCCCATTCGCGAGGATGATGCCTTCTACGTGCTCAAAGTTCGTCGATGGAAGCGAAAACCACTGGCCCAGGTCCGTCGGGAAGTGCTCCGCCGCCTTCGCGAGCGGAAGGCGCGAACCGAGGCCAGCCGATTGGCCCAAGAGATCAAGAAGCGCTTGGACGAGACCAAAGATCTCCGCAAAGTGGCCGAGGAGTTTCGCGGGCGGCTGGGGAATCTGCCCCTGGATCAACTCGTCAGGCACACAGGGTTTTTCGCCCCCTCGGATCGCCTGCCCGAGTTGGGGACCTATTCGGCATCGTTCACCAGCGCCTGCGCCAACCTGAACGAAGTGGGCGAGGTGGGAAACCGCATCTTCCTGAAAGATGGCCTGGCCATCCCCCAACTGGCGGCCAAACGCGAACCCCACAAACCCGAATTCGACGAGGTCAAAGATCGGGTCATCGCCCGCCTGCGACGCCAGAAAGCCGAGCAGTTGGCCCGCCAGCGCGCCCAACAGATCATCGAGCGGGCGCGCACGGTGCCTGCGCTGCGTCGGCTGGCTCGCGCCCGCCGATGGGACCTCAAGACGCAAAAGGACTTCAAACGAGGGAGCATCCTCAGCGAACTCCAGCACTCGGAACAACTGGAGGGCTTCGCCTTCCGCCTCGCTCCTGGCCAAGTGGCCCCACAACCGCTCAAAGTGGGCGATAAGTTCGTGGTCCTCGGCGTGACCGGGCGCCGGGAAGCCGATCTCACCAAGCTGGCCGAACAGGAGGACGACCTCCGGCAGCAGCTCCTCAATCAGCGACGGGCTCAGTTCTATCAGGCTTACCTGGAGAGGATCAAAGATCGCCTGGCTTCTGAGGGGCGCATCATCATTTACAAAGATGTCTTCGACACGTTCACGGCCACCGGAGGAGCGGACATCCGCAAGCTCCTCAACGTCACTCCCGCACCATAAGCGGCGGATCCGCCTCATGATGCTCGCCGGAGAAGCCTCGGGCGAGCGTCATGGTGCGGAACTCATCGAGGCGCTCCGACGAGAGTATCCTCAACTGGAGTTCGAGATCTTCGGATCGGGCGGGGTGGCCATGCGCCAGGCGGGAGCGGACGTCCTGGTCGATGTGCGCGAATTGGGCATTTTCGGCATGGTGGAAACGGCCACGGCGTTGGGAAAGATCTATCGGACGTTTCGCCACCTGCGCCGGGCGGCCATCGATCGGCGGCCCGATGCCGTCATCATGATCGATTGGCCGGAATTCAATCTGCGACTGGCGCGACCGCTCAAGCGCGCCGGTCTTCGGATCATCTATTACATCAGCCCACAGATCTGGGCCTGGCGTCGGTATCGCGTGCGCACCATTCGACGGACCGTCGATCGCCTGATCGTCATTTTACCGTTCGAGGTCGATTTTTATCGGCAGTTTGGCCTGACGGTGGACTTCGTCGGGCATCCCCTGCTGGATGTCGTGCGGGCGACCAAAGATCGACGCGCGTTCTGCCACGACCATGGTCTGGATGCTGCCCGCCCGATCATCAGCCTCCTGCCGGGAAGTCGTCGCAGCGAGCTGAAGCATATCTTCCCGGTAATGGTGGAAGCCCTGTTGCGGCTGCCTCCATCAAACGCGCAATTCGTCGTCCCGCTGGCCCCCACCATTCCCCGGTCGTGGGCCGAACGCCTCCAGGCGGAGGTGATGGGACGATGGGCATCGATGGCGGATGGGGAGGACCCGAACGGAAGGTCACCTGCGGCCACCCTCACATTCGTCGAGCAGGACACGCACAATGCCCTGGCCCACTCCATCCTGGCCGTGGTGGCCAGTGGCACGGCAACACTGGAAGCCGCCCTGTTGGAGACGCCGATGATCATCGTCTATCGGAGCTCCTCGCTCAACTGGTTTCTGGTGCGACCGCTCCTGCACGTCGATACGTTCGGTATGGTCAATCTCGTCGCCGGTCGGAAGATCGTGCCCGAACTCATTCAATATGATCTCACCCCGGATCGACTGGCCCGCACCATGTTGGCGTTCATCGACGACGAACCGAAGCGGCAAGCCGTCAAAGAGGAGCTCCGGCAACTCAAACGGCGTCTGGGACCCGGTCAGGCGGCCCGTCGCGCAGCTCGCCTCATCGTGGAGACGATCGGCTGCCAGCTTGACAGTCCGAAGCCGGCGAGCTAGGCTTTATCATTGAGCATTGGGAAACGAAGGAGGCAGAGACAGCAGTGAAAGAAGGGATTCATCCGGAATATCACCTGGTGACCGTCACCTGCGCCTGTGGCGAGAGCTTTCAGACGCGTTCGACGAAGAAAGAGATTCACCTGGAGATTTGTTCATCCTGCCATCCGTTCTTCACCGGGAAACAGAAATACGTTGACAGCGCCGGACGGGTGGAGCGCTTTCAGAAGAAGTACGGCGACTTCCTGAATCAAAACAAATCCTGAGGGCATCGGACTCGTCCTCGGTCCCCTTCTCGACCGGATGCCCGTGTCCTACGCCCAGAGTCGCTATGTTGGATAAACTCAGCGAAATCGAAGAGACCTATGAACAGCTCACTCGGCGTCTCAGCGATCCGGAGGTGATCGCCGATCAGGCCCGTTTTCGCCAACTGGCCAAACAACATCGCGAGTTGGAGCCCATCGTCCAAGAGTTTCGACGATTCCAGTCGCTGCGGCAAGAGATCGCCTCTCTTCGCCAGTGGCTCGCCGAGGAACGAGATCCGGAACTGAAGGAGCTGGCGCGAGAGGAATTGCACGCTCTGGAGAAACGAATGGAGGAGTCGGAGCACACGTTGAAGCTCCTCTTGCTGCCCAAGGATCCCAACGATGAGAAGAACGTCATCCTGGAGGTGCGAGCGGGAACGGGGGGCGATGAAGCGACGTTGTTCGCTGCCGAGATCTTGCGCATGTACAGTCGCTATGCCGATCGACGGGGATGGCGCTTGCAGGTGCTCGATGTGTCCGAATCGGGTATTGGAGGGATCAAAGAGGCCATTGCGCTCGTCGAGGGTCGGGGCGCCTATTCGCGATTGAAATACGAGTCCGGCGTTCACCGCGTCCAGCGCGTTCCGGTCACCGAGGCGAGCGGGCGCATTCACACCTCGGCAGTGACGGTGGCCGTCCTTCCCGAAGCCGAAGACGTCGATGTCCACATCGATCCCAAAGATATTCGCATCGATACATTCTGTTCATCGGGACCAGGAGGGCAATCGGTCAACACCACCTATTCGGCGGTGCGGATCACCCACCTGCCGACGGGATTAGTCGTCTCC
>RFHM01000465.1 GCA_003696865.1 Acidobacteriota bacterium
AGGGGGCCGCCCGGATCGGGCGGCCCCCTCATCATGGGGTCATTGAGGTTTCACCGGCCCCAAGGGGGACGGCTTTTGCTGAGCGGTGGCATTATATCGGAAGATGATACGGCCATCAGTGGCATCGACGAAATAATACCAGTGATCTCTCACGTTCGGCCGGATGCTCACCTGCCAGGCGAGGTGAGGACGTCCGGTGTCCCGTTCGTGAAAGATGACCTTCTCTGCACTCGGCCCTCGATATTTGATGGCCTCGTTGACGTGCGGTGGAATGGTCTGGAACTGCACCGTCCGCTTCAAGTCATCGACGGCAATCTGAATCGCTCGTTCGGCGGGAATGCGTTCCTTCGCCGACTTCAACCGACGAGGCGTCGGTTCGTAGCGACCGTTGATCGCGTAGATCTCGCCCGCCCGGTTGATGTGAACGATGAGGTTCGATGCCCACACGGGGATGCCCTTGTAGTACTGGTCGAATGTGAGGTGCCTCATACCCAGCGAATCGACGGCGTGCTCCCGAAGGATAAATTCCCGCCCGGGATGACGAATTTTGAACAGCCGCTTATACGTCTTCAAAAACCGCTCGGCAGCACCGACATCCCTGATGGCCGCTTCCGAGAGCTCCAACTGGCGAGCGCGACGCCGATTCGCCGCCCCCGGCCGAATGTCCCGCACCACACCCAATCGACCGCGCAGGTAGGTGGGCGTCCAGTTTCTCTCGTTCCAGCGGATGGTCACATCACCACCACTCTTCCGCTTCAGTTTGTCCAAGGCCGCTAATTGTTCGCGCGAGGGACCCGGCATGTCCTCCCCTCCGTGCCTCCCCACAGCACGTTCGGCAGTTAAAAGGGGAAACAAAAGAATCACGCTCATCGTCGAGATGAACCACTGTCGCATGGCCTTTATCCTACTCTGCTCGAACGGCGAACACAAGGCGTTCTCTTCACAGTGGAGGATTCCAGACCCGCACTCTCACGATTGACGCAGTCACGGCATACTCCATTCGACGAGGACATCGAGTGGGACGCTCTTCCCGGCCAGCCAGTCATCGATGCGCCGTCTGGTCAACGCATGCCGTAATTGGCCATCGGGAAGCCGGCGTAACTCCTCGGACGTGAACCACCGGGTGGTCAAAATCTCCTGCTCGGCGATGGGACCGGGTTCGCCTATCGGCCGAGCGCGGAAGCAAAAATTGACGATATGACGGCCTGCCGACGTTGTGTAATCGTAGATCGCCTGAAGGCCGATGAGGTCGATCTCGTATCCGGACTCCTCGCGGGCTTCTCGTCGAGCGCAATCGATGATCGTCTCGCCCGCTTCCAGGTGGCCCGCCGGTTGATTCCACTTGCCATACACCTCCTCGGCGGCTTCTTGAACCAACAGCAACTTTCCATCACGTTCCAGCATGAGTGCGCAGGTGATCACCGTCGACATCGACTCATCTCCTCTGAAATGAAGTGGTACAAAAGGCCATGTCACGCTCCGTCATGGTCGTCTTCGAAAATCACCGCAGAGGCGCAAAGAACGCCAAGATCCTCCAACGGGTCTTTTCATTCCCGCGGTGTGGCTCGGCGCGCCATGAAGGTCATTCCGGACTCGACGAGACTCATACACTTTCTCGCTCATCCCCCGACTCTCTGTCCAGATACGTGATCTGATCGGTGATTTCGGTGAACGCCACATCGTGCGAGATGAGGAAAAGTTGATCGTACCACGCCTGGCCCACCTCCTCCTGTCCCACATCCAGACTACGAAACGCCTGAGCGAGATTGGCTCGTCGCGTCTCATCCAGATTGGATGTCGGTTCGTCGAAGAACCCGATCTTCGACCCCGTGACCTTCAACAAAGCCAGTCGCAGAGCCACGACCGCATTCATCATCTCCCCGCCGGAGAGCTCTTCGTCCGATCGCACTCGTTCGCGCCCATCTTGAAAATCGACGAGTTCGATGCAATAGCCCGGTCCCCATCGTAGCTCTTCATCGCTGGCGGCGATGACTCGATAGATGCGATCGGCAACATGACCGATCTCTTCGCGAAAGCGCTCCGAGAGCCGCTCCGAGACCTGGTTGAAGACATGAGTTCGCATATCCTGAATGAACCGGTAAGTTTTTTGGTACCGTCTGATGTCGCGCTCCAGATCGCGAATCTGTTTCCGGATCTCATCCATCCGGGCTTTTTTCTTCTCCAACTCGGACACCATCTCCTCAGCAGCTTTGAGTTCCGCCTTCAACCGAGCCTGCTGACCGGTCAATTCCAGAGAACGATCTTTGGCCGCTTGATGCGCGCTCTCGTCATAAGCGGCCCGACGATCGTCTCGCTGTTTTTCCAGCCGCATCAACTCCCGGCCCAATCGGTCTGACTCCTCCGCAATTTTCTTCAACTCTCGCTCTATCGACTCGAACTCCTCAGCTTGACGCCGATGCTGCTCATAGATTGAATAGCCCTCGCGCGTGCGGGCCTCGATGCGCTCCTGCTCTTCGATACGAGGTGCTATGTCGGCGAATGGCTTGAGCTGGTCGATCAGCCGTTCATGCGCTGCTCGCTTCTCGTCGAGGCGCTGTTCCAACTCCTTGAGAGCGTCCTGCCTGACGACCAACTGCTGCATGTGCCTTCGATTCTTCTCCTCGGCCTTCTTCATCTCGGCGACTCGTCCGCGGGCGGCGGAATACTGCTCTCCGAATGTCGTCGCCTCCCGTTCCAACTCGGCGAGCCGCTCGTCGACCACCCGTTTCAACTCGGCGAGCAGCCTCCTTCCTTGTGCGACGAAGGCGTCAATAGCCGGCTTCAGGTCCTCGACGGCCGCGCCCGCAGGGAACTCTGGACGACCGATGCGTTCGATGACATCGCGGAGTTCCTGACGGTGTGATGCCTCCGGAGCGCTCTCCATCCACTGACGAAGCCCGTCAGGCCATTCCTCGGCGATGAGACGAACGCTTTCTTTCAACGCCTGGTTCATCTCTTCGGTCTTCTGTTCCATCTGACGAAGTCGCTCCTCCTGCCCACGCAACGCGGCGAGTTCCTCGCGCGCCCGCCGTATCTGCTTCTCTCGTCGCTTCAACTCATCGAGCCTGGCGGATAATGCGCGTCCCTCCGATTCCAGAGAGGCGATCTGGGCCCGGAAGAAATCCGTGGGCCGTTGATCTTTCTGTTCGAGATTGAGGCACCGCTCCTCAAAGAATGGACAGTGGCCCGCGGCTAATTTCGCCTGTCCCTCCTGATACTGTTCCCGACGAGCGCGCAGAGAGGCTCGTTTCGCCGTGACGGTATCGATCTCGGCGCGAACCCGCTCCTCTTCGGCGATCTCACGTTCGAGGCTGGCTCGTCGTTGAAGGCGCGCGCGGAGTTCGCCGATCTCCTTCTCCAGCGACAGAAGCTCATCGATCAGCGTGCGAGCGCGATCGCCCCGGATGTGTATATCGTTCAATCCATTGAGCTGCTCGGCAAACCGCTTATAGGCCTCTCGACGGGCCATAGCCCGCCGGTGTTTGGTTTCCAGATCTCTGATCTGCTCTTTCATCCGGGCGAGTTGTTGTTCCAGGTTCTGCCGCTCCTCGTCCAATTGGCGTGCCTGCCCGGCGAGCGTCGTCTTCTCCGATTGGATCTGTCCGGTCAACTGATTGATCTCTCCTTCGAGATCGGAGATCTCCTTCTTCAACACATCGGCCCGTTTCTGTTCCTTGCGCAATTCCCTCAAGAGCTTTTCCGCTTGCAGATAGGTGCGATGGTCTTCAGCGTACCGCTGACACAGCTCCCGGGCCTTCCGTGCGCCGTCGAGCGCCTTCTCTTTCTCTCGTCTCAGGCGATCGTGCGCGCTCACCTCACTTTGTTGACGGGCGATGTCCTTCTCCAAGCGATCCAATTCACCTTTGATCTTGTCCAAACGCTCTCGTCGTTCAGTGACGCGTTTCAATTCGGCCCGTGTGGCGTTCAGCGCCTCTCGCTTCTCGCTCAATTCTCGTCGTCGCCCGGCGAGTTCCGCGATGACCTGATCGTAGTCGGCCACCTGCTTTCGCCTCTCTTCGAGGCGACTCTCGTACTGCTCGATGAGATGGCGCACTTCGTGTTCCAATGCCCGGCTTTCGGTGAAAGCTTCCCGCCAGGCGCTGATGCCCAGAATGCGGTCGAATTCGTTCAGACGAGAGCGACCTTTCTTGACGAACGGCCCGAGAAACTCGTTCTGCAATGGACCGATGACGTTGAGGAAGTGATGGGCCAGCTTGCCCGATGGAGCGCGACCACCGGGGAAAAGAAGTTTGCGCAACAGCCCTTCCAACTCCTGAGCGTTGGCCGTCTCGATTCCCTCCTCACTCCCGTCATCTCTTTTCCTGAACAGCCGCCAGACGCTCTGGGCGCCCATGCGCCGCTCGATGACGTATCGATGGCCGTCATCGGCCTGAAAGTGAACGCGCACTTGTCCCCATTGAGCGCCCTTGCGTACGAACCGCTCCGCTTTCCCGATGAACGCCTGCGCCTCGACGCCGAACAACGCATGACCGATGGCTTCGAACACAGTGCTTTTACCCGCCCCGTTGGGTCCTGAGAGCACGTTGATGCCGGGAGCGAATTCGAATGTTCGCTGTTGATATGGCTTTATGTTTTTGAGCTCGACTTTCTCGATCAACATATCGGGAATCTCAGGGAATAGTGTCCCACTCGGTCTCCCACTCACTCATCGTGAAGCGTTCGATGAATCACATCCACCAACTCCCCAGCGCCGGTAGAGCCATCGAGCAGACGTTCTTTGATCTCCACGGCCAATTGCGCGTATCTCTCGGCGCGCTGTTTATAGTCCGATTGAGCTTCCCAGAGGGCTTGGACCACCTGGCGCTCGATCTCGGTCAGATTCCAGTGTTCGCTGCCGCGCGGTCGGCCAGTGGCTGTGAACGATAAGGCGTTTTGAACATCGACGTGAAGCGCATTCATGATCCCGGCGACCATGTGAGCGACGCGCTGACGCGTCATTTCCGCCGGACGAAAGGTCACCTCTCCGGTGAGTTTGACGCGAACGACCGGCTTCCGCCGATCCTCCCGATCTCGTTCATCCTTCAGGTGCTGGAAATGCTCTCGAATACGGGCTTCGGCTTGGGTGAGATTCTCGCACCCATCCAGGGCGACGCGCTCGTCGAACATGGGCCGCGGAGAGGTCGGCACGAGCGTCACCCGCGGTCGAGCGCCGAATCGCCACTCCACGCGATAAAATCCTTTCGGCCGGTAGTTCTGTTCGCCGAAGTTGACGCACTCGGGTGAACCGGGATTGAACGCGAAAGGCTCATCGTTCGGGATCTCATAGGGCTTATGACCGTGCCCCAGCGCCACGTACGAGAATTTCTCGCCGAGAGGTAAGGCCTCGTCGATGGTCATATTGCCGATATCCGTGCCACAGTACTGGCGGACGCCGACGTGAAACAACAATACGTTCTCTTCCGTCTCAATGGCCTCCAGAATGCGTGGCACGTGGCTTCCAGCATAGGCGCCGATGTATCCGACGCCGTAGATGTGAACGCCTTTGATTTCTATATGTCCGCCGCAACGCCGCCTTTCATCCCAATCGGGGAATCGATAATTCCCCCCCTCATCGCGCTCCGGACGAAGCAAGCACAAATTCCCCATGTCCGAGAGGGCTTCCATCCAGGAGAGGCTCTCCCTCCGATGAATCCAATCGTGATTCCCTTCGATGGCGATGGCCGGAATTCCTGCGCGCCGGAGAGGCGCCAACGTCTCCACGGTGCGAGCGAACGTGCGAGGCATGACCTGCGCTTGATGGAACAGATCGCCGGCGATGAGCAGGGCGTCGACCTCATCTTCTACCGCTCGCCGGACGATCGATGAGAGGGCGCGGAAGAAATCCTCGTATCGCTCGGCAGCGCCCGGCGAGTCGCCGTATGTTTTACCGAGATGAATATCCGAACAGTGAAGAAAAGTGACATCGGCCATCATCGTCTCAGCGAACTCACCATTCTGATGCATCTTCTTCCCGGAGTCAATGAGCACAGATCCGAGCATCGAGAGGAAGAAGGCCGCCGGTCACCGCCGATTCCCCGCCCGCTCAGGCCCGACAGGAATGACGAGATCGGTGATCCCTGGTCCTTCTGGTCGTGCTGGTTATGAGCATCCATTGGTGACGAGTCTCTTCATCTCGTCCTTGACAGGATGAGGATGATGGGCTTAAAAGTAGCCGAGAAGCGATCATTGAACGATGATGTCATGAATGAGCGAGAGCGCGCTTTGGTCATATCGCCGGAATTCCCCTATCCTCTCACCAGTGGTGGAACGCAACGCACGTTCCATATTCTTCGGGCGCTCTCTCGTGCTCATCGCGTCGATCTGGTAACGTTTTCCGAACATCCGTCACCCGAAGGGTGGGACGTCTTGAGTGCGCTCTGTTCCCAGATTCACCTCATCGCGTTGCCGCCTCATCCGAAGACGCCTCTGGCGTTCTTCCGGCGAAATCTGTCTCGAGCGATTCGAGGGATCAACCCGCTCGTCGATCGATTTGCCGATCCGACGATTCGCCAGGCGGTCAACGACTGGCTGGCCGGTCATCGCTACGACCTCATTCTGATGGAGCATTCCTGGATCGCCCCGTACATTGAAGATATCCGGGCCAGCGGCAATCGCGGCGCCTTCACGGTGCTCGACGCGCACAATGTGGAATCGGAACTCTGGAGACAGTATTACCGGCAACCGGCCAGATGGTGGACCAAACCGGCCCTATACCGATATTGGCAATCGGCTCGACGCATCGAGCAGAGATATTTCGATCGATTCGACGTGGTGCTCGCCGTCTCCCCATCCGATCGCGAAAAGATCCTCCGCCTGGCTCCCCGCGCTTCGGTGGCTATCATTCCCAACGGCATCGAGCTCCCACCTCACCGTCACGATCCATCGACTGGCGATCGCCCGCCGGTGGTGGGCTTCGTGGGATCGCTCGATTATCCTCCCAATCACTTAGGGCTGGAATGGTTTCTGGCCCGCGTGTGGCCTCGGATCGCGCAACGCCTCCCCGAAGCTCAGTTTGTGATCATCGGTCGCGGGGATCGGCAAAGACTGAAGCGTCTCTGTCGCGGTCAGGAAACCGTTCGATTAGCGGGCGCCGTCCCCGACCTGACTCCTTATTTGAGTCGGATGGCCGTGATGGTGGTGCCTCTCCGGCACGGCAGTGGGACGCGGATCAAGATCCTGGAAGCGTGGGCTCATGGGATCGCCGTCGTTTCGACTTCCCGCGGTGCCGAAGGACTGCCCTGTCAGCACATGGAGAACATCTGGATCGCCGATGAGGCGTCCGACTTCGCTGCCGCCGTCATCTATCTGCTCACCGATCACGCCACGCGTCGACGACTGGCCCGGTCAGCCTATGAAGAAGTGCAGTCATATTCCTGGTCGGTCATCGAAGAACGCCTGCCGGCTGTACTCGATCGCCGCGGGGTGGCACGAGGGCAATCTCGATGAGTTGCTGCATTTGCTCAGCCGATACCGCTCGACCTTTTCTGGAGAAAAACGGCTATTCCATCGTTCGTTGTGAGCAGTGTGGGTTCCTCTACGTTCATCCGCGCCCGAGTTCGGAAGAACTCCGAGCTTTCTATCAAAATCCCGGTTACTTTCAGGGCGAGGGGGCTTATGGCTACGACTCTTATGTTGCTCAACGATCGGAGATCGAGCGAGTGGCCAACGAGCGCCTGATGACGATTGAATCGTTCATCTCCCCGGGACGCCTGCTCGATGTCGGTTGCGCTTCGGGCTATTTCCTCTCAGTCGCTCGCCGGCGTGGTTGGCGCGTAGAGGGCGTCGAGATTGCACAGGCCATGGCTCGGGCCGCCGAGGAGCTGCTGCACCAGCCCATCTATTCGACGTTAGACGCCGCTCCCTTCCCGCCTCAA
This sequence comes from Acidobacteriota bacterium, assembly GCA_003696865.1. Classification (GTDB taxonomy): domain Bacteria; phylum Acidobacteriota; class Blastocatellia; order HR10; family J050; genus J050. Next base: position 7,875 of record RFHM01000465.1, read on the forward strand.
TCGTTCGATGTCATCACCCTCTGGGAGTACATCGAGCACATACCCGATCCTCGCGCCGATCTCCTCCGGGTCTACGAGTTACTCAAACCGGGCGGGCTCCTGGCCCTCTCCACGCCCAATGCCGGTCAGCGCGCCGTCGTGAAAGCGCCGGCCCGGTGGAGAGAATTCAAACCGCCGGAGCACCTCGGCTTCTTCACCCGGCAAACGCTGGAGAGACTGGTGCGCGCGTGCGGCTTCCAACCCGTTCTCCTGCGGGCGATCGCTCCCCATCTCCGCTTACCCGAGATGATCGAGCACGGGATTACACTGTGTCGGGAGACCCTCGGCGATCGGCATACGCGGCGAACGCCGTTCTGGTGGATCTACTCCCTCACTCGACGGATGGTGTCGCTGCCCTTCCGGATCGTTCAGAAGCTGATCTTCTCGCCGTTCGATTACAGCCAAGGGATCGAACTCTATGCGCGGAGAGGAGTCGAGCAGAAGCGCGAGACATGAGGCGCATGAGATGAGGAGAAGTGAGGTGCTCGATTGGAGCACGGGGCGTAAGATGGAAATTCAAAGAACGACTCATCGATTGGTGTCCGCCTCGTGCGCCAAAAATGGTTGGGCGCAAGATCGCCTCTCGCGCCACACCGTCTTCTCCCGGGAGAAGACGGAGGAGCCCGACATGATGCCGAGAATCATCCTATGACGCCCGCGCGCATCCGAGTCCTCTATTTC
>RFHM01000466.1 GCA_003696865.1 Acidobacteriota bacterium
ATGTGAATGTCGCCGGTCAAGTGGGCGTTGGCGACCTTCTCGGAGAACACCGAGAGGATGGCATATTCGCGTTTGATCGCTTCGGCCAAGGTGAGACTGGTCCCCTCTGGACCGTGCGGGTGGAGGGTGACGTGGCGCGCGCCTTGACAGATGATACGTTCGGCATCATAGAGCGGCACGCCCAATCGCGTATGCGCCCGATAGGCGCTCTCCAATCCATACTCGACCAGTTTGGCGCTCACCAGTTCGCGAATGAGGGTAGAACTGAGCGCGCGGATGCCCGATCGGGCGATGAGCTGTTTGATCTCCAGACTGATCTTGGCTGCGACATCGACGTCCAGTCGCGCTTCGCGAACCAATGCGTCGATGATGCGCTGAGGGTCGAATCGCGCGACATGCTCATCCGAGCTGCGGACCAGAAGATCGACGTCCGGCCCGGCGGCCGCCTCTGATGCCGGTTGGCTTTCGGCCGACTGGCGTTCCTCGGGCTTTAATTCGATCTCTTCTCCCATGATCTCCCATCCCCTCGGAGATACCCTAGCGCAAACGGTTCGCCACTGGCAAGCGCGGTCCAAAGGTTACTGGGTCATTCCTTCGTCGGCGCGCCGGAGAGGACCTTGATCCGCCTCTTTGTGGGGCGCCGGCTCATCGACGTCGCTTCGTCGCTCGCATTCCAGGGTGATATCATCGCCTTTGGGATGCATCAGGGTGAGGATGAGGCGTTGACCTTCCCGTGTAGCCATGCCGGTTCCACTGATCTGACCGAAGGCTTCCCGCTCGCGGAAGTGAAACAGGATATGATGTTCGCCGTGCCGTCGGCCTTCGATGACGCCGCGCTGTCGCCCGAACCGGTATTCGCCGTGGATGCGATCGCCATCCTGGTGAAGCGTCACGTGAGGCTCGGCGTCCGTCCGTAAATGGGCTTCGTCCAACTCGTGGCTTGATACGATGATCCACGTTCCGGAAAAATTCATCATCCTCTCTCTGAAACGGAGGTCTTCGTCCACCGCTCGATCAAACAGGCCGAGAAACGACCCCGCTCAAGTGTAGCAGAAAACGTCGGCGATCAGGAAGGCCATCATCATGGTGGGTGCGCTTGTCGTCGGAGGAAGATGTCGATATCCTGTTCAAAGGATTTTCGCTGACCGACGATGTTGCGGGGAAGAACTCTATGATCAATCCCATCGGCATACACATCGCGTTGCGCGTCCGCGACCTGGAGCGGGCGGTGGATTTTTATACGTCGCTCTTCGGGCTGCGCGTTCGCGGCCGAGGCTCGAGCGATGACAGTCCATTGGTTCTGTTGGAACGCGGCGCTCTCCGGCTGGCGCTCATCGAATCCAAAACGCCTGAATGGGAGGCCGGGCGGGGAGGGCTCCATCATCTCGGGTTCCTCGTCGGCTCGACCGAAGAGGTCATCGCCATCGAAGCAGCACTGCGCCGTCGCGGTATCTCGATCTCTCGACAAGCGGTCAATCCTCGCCATCCGGGCGAGCGCTCGATTTACTTCCATGATCCCGATGGCCATCTCATCGAGGTGTATTATGAAGCCGCTCGGTGAGCGTCAGGCGAGACGCGAGTATGGTTCCGCCGGAGCCTCTTCGCTCGTCTGAGAGGCCGCATTGAACGGCAGCCGGGAAGTCCGGTGAGCGTCTCCCTGGGCATCCAACGCTCACGGACAGTGAATCGTCCGGCTCACCGTGAACACGGGGCGGCCCGCCTGGGAACCGGTGACCATCAATTGATCCTGACAGAGGAGGACCACACCCTGACAGCATACGATCCCGATCACTTCGCCTTCGGCTTCGGAGAACGAACTCAATGTGAGACAATCGCTCCCGCCGAAGCGGAAGCCTACATGCCAGCCGTCGGCAGGTATGCGGGCATCCCTCACCGAGAACTCGTAGCAGGAAGACGACACAGCACGCAGTTCGATGCGCGGAGATGTGTCTTGAGGAGAGCTGGCCGCCTGAGGGAGAATGAGAGTGAGGAGGACTCCCATTCCGAAAATCGCGAATGGCTTTGAACGATGAAGGATCATAGCGCCTCCTGATGGTTAAAGGGGTGGACGAATTCGCGGCGTGAATCCCTCCGGCAGATGCGGAACGGACGCCAGAAAGAGTGGACCCGGCCATTGCACTTCCACGAAGTAGACCAGTTCAGACACATCGCCAGGAAGACGCGCCTGATACGATCCATCCGATTGACGGCTCATGCGCAGACGATGGAAGGTATATGCCTCATCATCGGAGTAGAGTAATCGTACCGCTCGTGCGCCCCGAGCGGAGGCTCGCGCCACGGTGAAGATGGATTCGCCATCGCGTTCGATGACCGAGACTTCGGGAATGGGTGGCAATGACGGGCCATCGGCCAGATGCCGGCGGAACCACGCTCGGGCGTCTCCAAAAATGCGTTTGGCGGCGTTCGGCGTGTTATTGTACGTATCGAACATGCCCGAGGAACCGGCGTAATACCCGTGATCCCAATCGAAAATGACCTCCAGTCGCTTCTCGGGGGCGCGTAAGGCCAGATAGGTTGAACGGGTGGTGTTGATGGGGAAGAATTCGTCTTGCGCTCCGTTGATGAGCAGCACCGGCGCGTGTTGGCGATCGGCGTACTGAATGGGATCCAAGTATCGCTCGAAGGCGAGCACTTCCGGCGAATCGGCCGTCAATCCTTCGTCGCCAATGGGAAAAGCGTTGAGCCAAGATCCCGATTCCAGCGATTGGCGGAAGTTGCCGGTGGCCATGATGGGATAAGCGGCAGCCAATCGATCGTCCACGCCGTTGGCGATGAGCGTCATCAGTCCACCGGCGGAGATGCCCGTCATCCCGATCCGTCGGGGATCGACCTCCGGTCGCGTCATCAGGTAGGTCACGGCGCGCATGGCCGAGTAGACGTACTGATAGAGCCAGCTTCCACGAATATCGGGAATCGTATTCAACCAGTTCTCCGGCGTCGACGGGGGACCCGTAGATCGTCCCTGTCCCGGACCGCTGAACGAAATGGTGACGGCTTTGATCATAGCGGCCAGATCTCTGGCGATCTCCTCGTCGGCCTCATCGCCGGCCCCATGACCATAGACGAGGCCCGGCAGCGAACCCGCTGGGTGACCGATGGGAACGGCCACGAATCCGTGAATGCGAATCGGGCCGTCGCCGAGATCAATGGAATTGAACGTGACCTCAGACACATCCAGTGCCACGCCCAACGAGCGCTTGCGCACCGGTCCGGCCACGATTTCGGCGTCCAACGTCGTGGGATCTTGGATCTCGGTCATATCCCATATCTCTATGGGATCGACATCCTCCTGGGCGCGAACCGGTGCCGGGGCGAAACGGAGCTTGCCGGGCATCAGCCCGCAGGAGGCGATGAGACAACAGACGATGACCCATCGAACCATCCAAAGGGCGTTCTCAGTGGATCGATTCTCGCTCATCACATTCTCCTCGCAAGAGAGCAGTGGCCTCCACAAGGCCCTCACGTTGGCGGATGCGCGCTATATCTCCAGGCGGAGTCCATCATGAGCGATGATGACATCGCCGGAGAAGAGCCGCTGAATCTCGGCTTTGACATCGACGCCATCGAGTTCCGGGTAGAGATGAGTGATCAGCAGACGCGAGACCTGGGCTCGTCTGGCCAACTCGGCGACCTCGGGAATGGAGAGGTGTTTCACATCCGTGCGCGGTCGTCGGAACGAGCACTCGGCGATGAGAAGATCGGCGCGATGGAAGAAGCGAGCCAGTTCTTCCGAATACGCCGTATCTCCCGTGTAGCATACGCTCAGGCCGCGCCACTCCAGGCGAACGGCCAGGCTCTCTTCGGTGTGAGGCGTGGGGTACACCCGCAACCAGTGGCCATCGGCGAGAGCATACCGTCGCTCCGGTTCGACTTCGATGATGTCCAGTGGAAAGGCCAGCGCGAGAAGTTCATAGCCGAGGGCGGCCTCCCAACCGGTGAGTAAGCGGCGCGTCCCCACCGGCCCGATGAGTTGCAGGGGTGTCGTTCGCCTCTCGACGCCCGGGCCGTGCTTGAGCGCAAATAGAAGGGGTGGGAGCTCGCCAATATGATCCAGATGAAAATGACTCAAATAGATGTGCGTGATGCGCGTCCAGTTGAGTCGATACCGAGGAAAGGCGTGCAGCGTTCCCGGCCCACAGTCGAGGAGGAGCCGGAGCTCATCGGTGGCCACCCAGAATCCCGCCGAATTTCGCGCCTTATGAGGAACACTCGTACCCGAACCCAGGACGACGATCTTCATGACTCGAGGGATTGTGCCTCACCGGGAGGGAATTGGCAAGCCCGGGTCATTACCGCCGCCGAGATGGCCGTTGACGGCATCCGTTCGGTTCCTGGTCCGATGGGGAGTATGGCATTGCGCATCACACTCCCTACGTTGCCGGATCTGCCGGGAAGCACCTCTGGCGCGAAAAGTCAACGTCGGCGAGTGAGTGTGATGTCCATTGCCTCCCATCCCCGGTCGGTCATCCATGAGGAAGTCACTCGTGGCGCGCCCGAGCCACATCGGGGGAATGAAAAGAGCCTGTTGGAAGATCTTTGCGTTCTCTGCGCCTTTGCGGTGATTTTCGAGGGAGGGACGATGGTGACCTCCTGAACTATCCAAAAGTGCTGCTTGAGGGAAGTGAGATGACGGTGTATATTGTCTGTTGAGCCTCTGCTCCTTGAGCCTGACTCGTGAGCTGAGGGTGATACAATGGCCTTTGACGTAGAAAACTACAAGGAATTCATCCGCTTCCTGGCCGAGCATCCGGAGTGGCGATCAGAATTGCGCCAGTTGCTCCTCATGGATGAATTGGTCGAACTGCGAGAAGCCATTCGCGGCCTGACCGAGGCGCAGGCGCGGACGGAGGAGCGGGTGGGGCGGTTGGAGGAGGCGGTGGCACGGTTAGCCGAGGCGCAGGCGCGGACGGAGGAGCGGGTAGGGCGAGTGGAGGAGCAGTTAGCGGCGTTAGCGGAGGCGCAGCGGCGGACCGAGGAGCGGGTGGAAGCGCTGGCCGAGGCGCAGCGGCAAGCTGCCGAGCAGATCAGAGATTTGGCCGAGACGGTGAAAGGCCTCACTGATACGGTCAGTGGGCTGAAGGGCCGGGTATTGGAATTCAGTTTTGGCAACAAAGCGGGCGCTTACTTTGGCCCGCTCCTGCAGAAACTTCGCATCGTCGCACCCTATACACTGGCTGACGCGCTGCAGGCTCGCCTCTCGCGCGAGGAGTTCAAGGATGTGCTGTTGCTGGACTTGCTCGTGTGCGGTCAGTTGCGTGAGCACCCTGAGGCTCCCGAGATCTGGTTAGCCATTGAGGTCTCCGCTGTGGTGGATCGAGTCGATGTCGAGCGCGCTCGCCGTCGGGCGGCGCTGCTCAACCGAGCCGGATATCGGGCCATCCCGGTGGTGGCCGGTGAACGAGCGACGCGAGGAGCCGAAGATGAGGCGCGCGCCCATAAAGTCATCATGGTGGAGGATGGACATCTTTCTCTCTGGGACGAGGCCCTTCGGGCGTGGGGAGTGAAACCAGAATCGACGCCGAATTGATTGGTGAACCCTCATTCTGAGTTCATCGCCAACACAACGACATACAGTTCCTTCGGCCCGTGTACGCCGACCGTGAGCGTCAACTCGATGTCTGCCGTCCGACTCGGTCCGGTGATGAAAATGATGTCGCTGCTTCGGAGTGACGAATGGGCTTCGATGATGAACTCGGCCACGCCGGGGAAGATGTGCGAGGCGTCGAGCACGGCGAGATGGACCGGAGGCAGAAGCGACGCCAGCCGACCCTCCGTCTCACCGGTGAGCAGGACCAGCGTGCCGCTCTCGGCCAGACCAAATGCCGCGCCGGTGATGCCCAGGTCGGCTTCCATCAGTCGCCGTTTATACTCCCGGAGTTCGAGAGAGGAAGGCGCGCGCGGAGGCCGAATGATTTCGCCATGGGAAGCGCGGATGAGCGTTTCGATCTCCAAATCGGCCAGTATGGGAGCTGCGCTGAGAGCCACGCGTCGAGCGCTATGGCGGTCGATGACCTCTGTGATGTAGCGATGCACGCCTTCCCTGGTGTGAGCCAGAAAAACGCGAGCGCCGACGGCGGTGAGTTCCTCGGCGAATTTTTGTACCCGCGCTTCTTGATCCCCGCCGCTCGATGAGATGGGCATCGTCGCGGCCACCGGTTCCTCTCGGTCGCTCTCGGAGACAACTCGTTGACTCCTCAGATTCTCGCCGATGGATGTGAGAATGGCGCGTTTCTGTTCATCGATCATCGTCATATCACCACTTTCGATCGGACAGTCCAGCGGGTGAACGGTCGATCGCCCCACTGTTGGCTGATCACCCCTCTTTGAGAGATGCCTTCCACTGCGCTCGAAACGAGCGAGGGGCGAGCGCAGGAAGATCGCGGTATTTCGTCCATTCGGAGAAAGGATAGAAAGGCGCCTTCCTGATGAGACCATTGGAGACCAAACGTCTCTGCAGCCGACGAGCCAGCGCCGCCGCCAGACGGTATCGTCGCTCGCTCTTCATGGTGAATGCCCACAGGGCCATGGCCAGACGTTCTCGCCAGGAATCGAGGCCCCGGCGACGAGAGCGATGCCGGTGTGCATGATGTCGGAGCGCCAGGAGCAGTTTGGGAAAATCGATGCGCACCGGACACACATCCCGACAAGCGCCGCAGAGAGTGGAAGCGAAGGGGAGTTGACCGGCGCGATCCAATCCCAACAGTTGAGGCGTGACGATCGCGCCGATGGGTCCCGAGTACACCCATCCATAGGCGTGACCGCCGATCTTACGATAGACGGGACAGACGTTGAGGCAAGCGCCACAATGGATGCAATAGAGGGCGCGCCGAAGCTCGGGATCGCCAAGCATCGCCGAACGCCCGTTATCGACGATGACGACGTGCAACGCGTCGGGGCCATCGGGCTCATTGTGCCTTCGCGGGCCGGTGATGAACGAAACGTAAGCGGACATTTTCTGTCCCGTAGCGCTGCGCGGCAGGAGTCGCATGAATACGGCCAGATCGGCGAATCGTGGGATGACTTTCTCGATGCCCATGATGGCCACGTGGATGGGGGGCAACGAGGTGCTGAATCGGATGTTGCCCTCGTTCTCGACCAGCACGATTGTGCCCGTCTCGGCCACGGCGAAGTTCACGCCGGTGATCCCCATGCCGGCGCCAAAGAATTTCTCCCGCAGCGTTTGCCGCGCCGCAGCGGTCAATTCCTGAATGTCATCGGTCGGCGGAATGCCGAGTTTCTCGGCGAACAGTTCGGCGATCTGTCGCTTACTTTTGTGAATGGCCGGAGCGATGATATGTGAGGGAGGTTCATGGGCCAGTTGAATGATGTACTCGCCCAGGTCCGTCTCCACCGGCGTGATCCCGGCGCGTTCCAGCGCTTGGTTCAATCCGATCTCTTCGGTCATCATCGACTTGGCTTTGACGACGGAGGTCACACCATGTCGTCGCGCCAGATCGATCACGATCCGACAGGCCGCTTCGGCGTCCGGCGCCCAATGGACGTGCCCCCC
>RFHM01000467.1 GCA_003696865.1 Acidobacteriota bacterium
CAATCCCCCGATGCGTCGTCCGAGACCCCAGCGCCCGCGCCCGCCGCAACCCCTCCGACTCGGCCACAATCCCCACCATCCACGTCAACTCCAATACCTCACTCCGCCGAATCTTATACATCAAATCCGTCCCGATGTTCCCCGTCCCCAAAATGGCTACCTTGACTTTGTCCCGGTCGGTTTGGGCCATAGCTGCTCCTCCAGGCTCTCGGCGATGGAGGTGCGACGTCACCTCTTCCCACCTCCCACCGAGCACATCGCTATGTGGGTTTGAAACCAACGGCAGATCGAATGATCCGCTCTCCGAATGCCGTCAACGTCCCTCCGCGGGCGGAGAACGATCAACCCCACTTGCGCTCCCCATCACCGCCTCGCGGCTTCCTGAAGTTTTTTCTCCGGGACCTCGGCCTGATCTTTGGCAAAGCACCTGGATATCTCCGCCGCCGTTTCCATGACGAAAGGAATCACTTCAGCAATCCGTTCCGACGTCAACCGCATCGCCGGCCCGGCGACGCTGATCCCACCGATGACCCGTCCCTTGTACCCCCTCACCGGGGCACCAACGCAGCGGATCCCTTCGATGAATTCTTCATTGTCGAGAGCGTATCCACATCGACGAATCTTCTCCAATTCCTTCTCAAAAGCCGTGCGGGACGTGATGGTCCGGTTGGTGAATTTCTCGAATTCAGCCCTCGCCAGGAGCGCTTTCCGCTCCTCCTCGGGCAAGAAAGCCACAATTGCCTTCCCTACCGAAAGACAGTGGAAAGGATATCGCTCGCCGAGCCGAGAGGGGACGACGCGGATGGCTTGCTGAGATTCGATGCGCACCAAATGAACGATCCGGTCGCCACTGAGCACGGCGAAGTGCGACGTCTCGCCCACTCGCTCGGTCAGCGCCTCCAGATAAGGTCGCGCGACCTCTCCTAATTTCAGATTATCGGCCACGAGATTCCCCAGCTCGAATAACCGAATTCCCAATCGATACAGCCCCGTCGCCGGATCCTGCTCGATGAACCGATACTGCATGAGCTTCCGCAAGATTCGACACGTCGTGCTCTTGTTCAATCCCACCCGCTGAGAGATCTCGCGCAAATCCAGTTCGGGGTCATCAAACGAAAAAGCCATCAGGATGGCCGCCACCTTGTCGACGACCCCTTGCCCGTTTCGCTTGTTTCCCGTCGCGTCGCTCATTTCAATAATTGAAACGCGTTTTAATTATGACAATGGCATTATAGAGAGCGCGCCGAGGGTTGTCAAGGATTTTTTCTTCGTCGGTTCGATGAGGGCGGGGGATGAGATTCCATCGTCGCCGTACAGAGAGGGAGCGAGCATCGCTCACTGGCGAGGGAAAGGCAGGTTCAGGGTGTCCGTTCTCTCAGTCTAACTTGAACACGCGGCGGGCGTTCTCGCCGAAGAACAGGCGGCGCACGTCATCGGGAAGATCCAGGGCGCGGGCGTGCTCGACGCACTTCTGGAAAGATAATTGCGGGAAGTTCGTCCCGAAGAGGACCTTGTCCCGGCCATAGGTTTTCATGAAGTGGACCAGTTGCGGCGGATAATAGCGCGGCAGATAGGCCGAGGTATCGATGAAGACGTTCTCGTGTTTCCAGGCCAGAGCGATCATCTCATCGGTCCAGGGATAACCGATATGACCGGCGACGATCTGCAACTCGGGGAAGACCAGGGCGACCTCGTCCAGATAGGGGATGGGACGCCCCGGCTCTGAGGGCATCAAGGGCCCGGTGTGCCCGACCTGCGTGCAAAACGGGATGTCCAGCTCGATGCATTTGACGTACAGAGGGAAATAGAACTTATCGTTCGGCGGTCGATTCCATAACCAGGGGATGACCCGCAGCGCCTTGAATCCCAGCTCGTTCACTGCCCGCTCCAGTTCGCGCACCGCCTCCATGGGATTCTCCAGATTGACGGCGGCGACGCCGACGAATCGCCCGGGGAACTGCCGCACGAACTCGGCGACCCGATCGTTACTGATCACTTGCCGCCCGGGGCGATACCAGGCCGAGAGCAGCACCGTCTGGATGCCCGCGCGATCCATCAGCGCGACCATCTCCTCGGGAGATATCCCCGTCTCCAGAACAGAAGCCGAGCCAGACTGTCGGAATAACCGAACGATCTCCGGCAACTGTTCAAATGCTTCCTTCAGTGCGGGCTGCGCCCACGCGTCGATGATGTATTCCCCGGCTTCCATATGCTCGTCTCCTTCATGTGGAGTTCTCTTTCCGGATGCCTTCTCGTCACATACTGCTTCGTTGTTCGCTCCTCGAACCTCGCAGCAATGCGGCCCACATCGAATCATCGGCGGCGACGCCACACGTCCACCAGATTGAGCAATCGATCCACATCCTCGGGCGAGTTGTAAAAATGGCAGGAGACCCGCACGCCGCCCACCCATGAGGTATAGCGAACGGACACGCACACGCGGTGATCGAGCAGATACTCCATGAGCTCCACATTCTCCCGGACCGAGCCCATGGTGAACGTGATGATGCCGGAGCGATATTGACGATCAATCGGCGTCACCAGGCGAATCCCCAGCGTTTGTAGCCCGGCAACGAGATGATCGGTCAATCGGAAGATGTGCTCGGCAAGGCGCGAAGGCCCCAGTTCGTTGATGAGTCGGAGCGAGGCGGCCAACCCGATGGTCCCGGGATAATTGCCCGTGCCGCCGATTTCGTATCGGCGCGCCTCCCGAACGAACCGATAGGCGCGGATGGGGGTGATGGTTGGCGTCTGAAAATATTCTCCCCAGCCGCCAGACGGCGTTTCCACGCTCAGATACCCGGCCATGGGAGGACGCAGGTCCGGCACGCGCTCCCGACGAACGTAGAGAAAGCCCGCGCCGAAAGGGGCATTGAGCCATTTATGCCCGCCGCAGGCCAGAATGTCGATTGGCGTCTTTTGCACATCGATGGGGATAGCACCGAGTTGCTGAATGGCGTCGACGATGAGCCAGATGTCTCGGTCGCGGCAGAGCGCGCCGAGGGCATCGAGGTCGCAGCGAAACCCATTGGTCCACTGCACCGAGCTGATGGCCACCACCTTGGTTTTCTCCGTGATGCGATCGGCAATGTCTTGGACGTTGATCATGCCCTCTCGATGAGAGACGACATCGATCTGGATGCCGATCCGTTCGCTGAGCTGGCACCAGGGAAGGGCCAACTGCAGGAACTCCAGATCGCACAGGATGACGCGATGATCGCGCTCCAGCGGCAGCGCCTGAGCGGCCAGACTCAATCCATGAGTCGTACTCTCGACTAACGCGATCTCATCCTCGCCGGCGTTGATCAATCGCGCCGCCTCCCGTCGCGCCCGGGCACGTTTTTCGTCCATGGCAATATGATGGAGCGTGGCCGATCGCTCGGGCCCCTGGAGGGCCATATGGAGGAATTCCTCAATGGCCGCAATGGCCGCTCGTGGCGCGATGCTCACACAGGCGGCATCCAGAAAGGTCTTATCCCGAAGCCCGGGAAATTGCGCGCGAATGTGATCAACGTTCATACCGAGAGGGGGGTTATATCATGGACTGAAGGGGATTGCCAATCGAATGTGCTCTTGTCCGGCGGATCTTCCCGAGCTCACCGGCAATGAGAAGGTCAAGAAGTGCCGGCCTGTCCCTCGCCGACCACGAGTTGATGATTCCTTTGGTTATTCGAGATCTCATCGACGGTGGTCGATCCTTCTGTCTCATCCGCTCACCAGCGGCCTGGAGCAAGGAGACAACTCGATGACGCCCCCTCCCCGGGGCGATGTTCAACGGCATCCACCGTCCGCGGCTTGATCGTCTCTGCCACGACCGCGACGCTATCGGACAATCCCCCATCCGTCGTAGAGATTGTGAATGCCCCCTGTGCGGCATGCGTCAGTCCACCGTGCTCAGTGCCAATCCAGAGATGGCCCGCATGATCTTCATGGAGAGAAAGACCCCGGATTGCTCCCCAATCCCGAGCCGTCGGTGGTGTCAAAGACGGTGAATCGCATCCCGTCGAAGTGGGCCAGGCCGCCGAAGGTGCCCAACCACAAATACCCATCACGAGCCAGGACGATGGCGGCGATAAAATGCCGCGGCACCCCCCTCCGGTGGGCCAATCATCTCCCTCACTCCAGACCCACATCCCACCAAATGGATGATGACGAGAGACCCGAGAGCACCAGGTTAACCTCAAGCCGTGTGCCCCCGGGACTCATGATCATCCCCTCATCCCGACCACCTCATGTGAATTTCAACAGAGAGAGTGCGCCCCCCTTCACGCCAGGTGACACAGCATGACCGAGAGCATACCCCACTCGGATGAGGAGAACAACAATTTTCCGGGATCTTTCTGGACGGCGGGAATCCCCCCAGAATGCGCGCCATCATTCATGGCGGTGAATCATGATGGCTCGCCCCCTCGGTGAATGCGGGACGGAAAAGGAGTCAGTCGGACGATTCGTCCTCATCACGCCCTTCGGGACGCTGATCAAGGAATGACTCGATCATTTCCGGTCCAGGGAAGAATCGCTCCCACATCTGCGGAGCCATGGCGCTCATCTCCAGCCAGCTCCGGAAACGCCGATCGAATTCCTTCTTCGTCTTCATGTAGGCTTCCAAACTGGCCGTCAGGTAGTTCCGGAAAAAATCCTGGATCGACTCCTCCTGGGCTCGAATCACCTGATAGAGAAAAGAGAGCGGCAAGATGCTCTTCTTGTTCTTCTCTTCCTCCAGGATGATTTGCGTCAAGATCAGCCTGGTGATGTCTTCCCCCGTCTTGGAATCGATGACCTCGATATCTCGCCCCTGACGAATCAACCCCACAATGTCCGCGAACGTGACATAACTCCTCGTCTCAGTGTTGTACAACCGCCGATTGCCATAGCGCTTGATGAGGACCGGTCCCTCGCCGACCCGTCGTTTCTTCCTCCTGGGCATAATGAGCTACTCTATGCCAATCGCAACATGGATGTCAACATTTTTCAGCTAACCGACTCGCCACACAGAGGATATTCCCTTTCGCATGTGCGAAGAATTGAATTCTCCCACGGATCTCTAAGATCGGTCATCGATGGTTTTATCCGAAATAAGCGCGCTGTAAATCGTTACCGGCCTATCACCAACTGCAAATTTATTTCGCATTTGCGAAATTTTCTTGACACGTGAGCCCGGCTTTGATAATATTCGGCGATGGCAAGCGACCGGAGCAGCGAGGTCACCATGACGGAAACGAACACAGCATCGATGCGCTACGTGATGATGGCCAGGATGCCCGGGCGCGTCGTCGGTGGCGACCCTGGAGAGGGCGCTCGACGCGCAGTGACTCCGCGCTCGCCCTCTGCAGGAGATGATTGAAGCTGGTCCCTCTCCAAGAGGCGAATTCGTGCCTGGCGTGGGAGTGGGTGTACGTGCTGGGAGAGGCGCGGGGAGAGTGGCTCTGGCAGACGCCGTGAAACGAATGCTCGCCGGGTGAAAGCGGCCAACCCGAGGCGGGTGAACGAGGGGGTATGATGGGCAAGAAGAAATCGGACGACGAATCCGGCTCGACCTCAGAGGTGATTGAGGCCTTCCAGCAGCTCACCGAGCAGTTCTGGAAAAGCGCCGCCGACCAATGGGATCAACTCGCGCGCCATCCCGCGTTCCTCTCCACCATGGCGGCAGCCATGGAACAGTCGCTGAACCTCATGGCGCGGGTCCAGGAACTGGTCGCCACCACGTTGAAGACGATGAATGTGCCGACCCGCGATGACATCGAGCAACTGAGGAACAGCGTGGAGGCCTTGCGCGAGGAGGTGGCCGAACTCCACCGGGAACTCGATGAACGCGCGACATCATCTTCCAGAAGGACGCGATCCAGGAAGAAGAGATGAACTCCGTTCGCCTCCACCGTCGCCGTGATCGGCCATTCGGATGGTGCCGCCCTCGGCGGGCGAGTGCTCGGAAGTTCAAGAGAGCGCCGTTGCTGGACGCTCGGTGAGAGTCGGCGCCCCAGTGCGCTGGTCGAAGCGGACGCCGAGACATGGGGCCACGCGAGGAATCGCTCATGAGTTCGGAGCCCGCCACAACGGATGGAAGTGACCGAGTGCGAGCGGTCGGCTTGCCCCACACTTTGAGTTCTAGAGGAGGAGGTATGGAGCGAAAACTGGGTGTCCTTCTCTCCGTCATTCTGCTCGTGACACTCATCGGCGCCCCCGCCGCGTTTGCTCAGGCGGGATCGACGGGACGGGTGAGCGGCACGGTCGTCGATCAGACCGGCGCCGTCATCCCCGAAGCCACCGTCACGCTGATCAACACGGAGACCTCCGAGACGCGGGACGTCGCCACCAATGACCGCGGCGATTTCGTCTTTTCGTTGCTGCCTCCGGGACGGTATGAGCTGCGGGTTTCGGCGCCGGGATTCCAGACGGTGGTCGTGAAAGACGTGCTCGTCAAGATCACACAAACGACCACATTGACCGTGCAATTGCCGGTCGAGCTGGAGACGGAGGTCATCACGGTGACTGCCGAGCCGCCCCTGGTGCAAGATACGTCGTCGCAGATGGGGCGCGTCATCGACGAGCGCAACATTCGGCAACTGCCGCTGCCCACGCGCAATTTCCAGCAACTATTGGCGCTCTCGCCGGGCGCCATGGCCAGTTTGACCAACAATACGGAGATGGGCCGTGGCGATCAGAACATCTCGGTCAATGGTCAGCGCATGACGAGCAACAATGTGGTCATCAACGGCGTGGAAGTGAACAGCCCGGGCACGAACTCGACGCCCAACATCGCCGTGCCCGCTCCCGATGCCATTCAGGAGTTCATCGTCCAGACCAGCCTTTACGATGCTTCCCATGGCCGCAACGCCGGAGGGAATGTGGCGGCCATCACCAAGTCGGGCAGCAATCAGTTCCATGGAAACGTGTACGAGTTCTTTCGCAATCGCGTGCTCAACGCCAACGATTTCTTCCTCAACGCTTCCGGCCAGGAGCGCCCGATTTTGACGCGCAACCAATTCGGCTTCACGCTGGGTGGTCCCATCATCAGAGATGAAGCCTTCTTCTTCGGCTCCTATCAAGGCACGCGCGAACGTAACGGGGCCTCGCTGACGAACAGTCTCACCTTTCTCAACTTGAATTTTCCGGTCACCGCTGAAGATGGGACGACGCGCACGGTCCCCCTCACCGATGATCGGCGTCCAGAGGCGCTGGCCGCCGCTTTTGGCGTGCCGGCCGATGAGATCAGCCAAGTCGCGTTGGCTCTGCTCCAGGCTCGATTGCCCAACGGTCAGTGGGCCATCCCGTCTTCGGCCAATCCCGATGGGCCGACGGCGCTCTCGGGCATCTCGCGATTTCGCGAAGACCAGTTCAACGCCAACCTCGACGTTCAACTCACCGACGCCGACAAGCTCTCGGG
>RFHM01000468.1 GCA_003696865.1 Acidobacteriota bacterium
CGGCCTCGGGAGACAAGCGCTCGATGACGTGATAGATGATCGCCCGAAGCTGGCGCGTCTTGAAGCTTCCCAGCTTCCGATAGACGGGGACGCAGCGGCCCGTATGAATGGGTTCGGTCGTCTCCCGTTCGGGGAGAACTTCAAATTCGGGATTCTCGACCTCCAGGCATCGTTTGAAGCGATTCCATTGCCAGAGCCCATAGAGGATGACGCGGGTGCCCCGCTTGAGCGTTCCTTCCAGCCATCGTTGATTCCACCAGTAAGCGCGAATCTGACCCGTCTCATCGGTGGCCGAGAGTTCAAAAATGGTCAGGCGCCCTCCCTTCACCGGATAACTCCCGGCCACCCGCACCCGTACCTGGACAGAGGCGTACTGACCCGGTTGGATACGATCGATGGTGACCAGATGGGAGCGGTCTTCGTATCGAAGCGGAAGGTAGTAGAGGAGATCTTCGACGGTCGCCTGGCGGGGATCGGCCATATCGTTCAGTTGGGCGATGGCCGCGGCCAACTTGCGCGCCGTCACCTCACCCACGCGAGGGATCTTATATCGATGCAACTGGTGTAATGGTGTAGTCAGCGTCAGCATGATCGTTCCCGGTTGATTGCGCCGCCTGCCCATGGGCTACCGGCTGATTTCTAAGGTGAATCCCGTCATTTCCTCGAACTGCTCCTGAACGCTTCTCACTGCTTCGCTATCGATGGGCGGTGGAGTCTTGCACTTCACCCGCACGGTCTTTTGCTCTTTGAACAGACTGGGCTTGAGCAACTGCCACTCTGGTGGGATGAGTTTTCGAGCCAGGGTCAGCATGACGATTTGATTCGGTTCGGGTTTGATGCGCAACGGATACCCCACGCGAGCCGCCGCCCGCGCGATGAGTTCGCCTTGACGGACGCCGATTTCGGGAGAGATGAAAGCCAGTTCGATGAACGGACCATCGGAACCCGACTTGAGGCTCTTCTTGTAAGGGCGCCACGTTTCCGGTTGATGAGCGAACAGGTCATCAATGGCGCGGTAGGCGGCGTTGATTTCCATCCGTTCGGGCGCGTCGGGAACGAAGGTCTTCCCCGTTTCGACGTCTGCCGTCGGGGCAGTGTTGGGCGTCTTGATCACCAGAGCGAACCCAGTCGTTTCCCGAAATTGCGCCGCGGCTCGTTCGATCTGCTCCTCGGGCACGGCCTTATCGAGCGTGATGACGACTTCTTCTCGGTCGAGATGGATGGCCGGCGCTTTCGTGGGCGCGACATCTGAAGGCAAACACTCCAGCGCCACTTCAGCGAGTCGTCCCTGATGGGGCGTCTCGTTGATGATCACCGTCCACCCCGTCCCTGCGACGACTTTCTCGATGAGATCGCCGTAGCGCTCCCGCGCCACTCGAGGAAATTCGAACGACAGGCGCAATTGGTGCGTCGTCAGATCATATCCGCGCTTATACAGCCCCGTCTGAGGACCGAGAAACCGGTCGACGCGAGCGAGCAACTCGTTGGGCTCGGCAAAGAGCATCGTCGGCGATTCTTCCGGTTCATCCTCTCGACGGCGCCGCAACCGATAGAGGTGGGGACGCGACGGGTGTCGACGGAAATCATCGGCGTCGTCCAGCAGTTGAACGAGCGACGCATAATGGGATTCATCCCACGCTTGGACGCCATACCAGAGGTCGAGCAGTTCAATCGTACTGAACGCGCGTTGCGCGCCGCCATGCGTGCGCAGGTGCTCGGCCAATTGCGATAATGTCTCCGATGTGAGAGGAGCACCGCCGCCAATGCCCGCGCCCGCCCGGTGGGCGAATCGCTTCATCAGTCGCCGGGAAACGCCGAACTGGAGCGTTTCGCCCGTCTTGGGGAGATGGATCGGGCGGCGACGCGAGCCGCTCCGCCAGAGCAGTTCGGCCAACGCCGATCGTGCTCCACCTTCACCGTGCACGAGGACGATTTCTCTGGGATTGATAGCCTCGATGAGACCGGCAATTTCCTGGGCATCGGCATGGGCCGAGAGGGCATACTTCTGGACGCGGCACTTGACCTCCACCGTGCGCCCGGCGATGACGATCTGATTGGTTTCACCCTCGGCCAACTCGAGCAGTCGACGGCCGGGCGATTCTTCGTCTTGATAGCCGGTGATGGCGATGCCGTGGCGCTCGTCCTGGACGATGGTCTGAGCGTAATAGGCGCTGGCGCCGCCGGTGAGCATGCCCGAGCTGGCAATGATGCAACAAGGCGGACCGTGAAGGATGGCGTCGCGCTCCTTGGGAGAGGGGACGGGTTGGATCTCATCGATGACGTTGAAGAACGGATTGCCGTGCTTTTGAATCAACCGGCGCGCATACGGCGTCTGGTGAGCGGGGAATGAGGAGTAGACGGCGCAGACGAAGCGCACCATACCGTCGATGTAGACGGGGAAGCGGGCCAATCTCCCGCGGCGAAAAGCGCGTAACAGCATTAACGCGACTTCTTGGGCCCGACCGATGGCGAACGCCGGGATCAACAGCTTGCCTTTGCGCTCGATGATGCCGGCGACCATCTCGATGAGTCGCTGTTCTTCGAGTTGACGCGGAGAGTGGAGTCGATCCCCATAGGTCGACTCGATGACCAATACATCGGGGCGAAAACCGGTGGGCGGGAGCATGCCCGGGACGGTGAGTTGGTCGGTGACGGATATATCGCCGGAGAACATGATCCGTGCCGTTCGACCTTGCTCCACTCCCTCAATGCCGACCGAAGAGGCGCCGAGGATGTGGCCCGCAGGAAACCACGTTGCCGTCATACCCGTCCGTCCGATCTCCGTCCGGCTGCCAAACGGAACCGGAATGATCCGCTCCAGCAGCGACTCCACGGCGGAGGCCGAGTAAAGCGGGAACTCGCCCTCGCTTTCCAGTTTGCCCTTCATCACATTGATGGAATCGCGCAACAACACCTCGACGAGCGCGCGCGTTGGTCCGGTCATGTAGATGGGGATGCCGGGAAAGTGCTGGTGGAGAATGGGGAGCGCGCCCGTGTGATCCAGATGGGCGTGAGTGACGATGACGGCGTCGATCCCTCCGAACTCGGGCGAGGTGAGAGCGGCCAGGTCGGGGAGCCGATGCTCGCCGCTCATGCGAATGCCGCAGTCGACCAACACGCGACCGGAACCCATTTCCACGATGGCGCTGGAAGCGCCAATCTCATCTCCGCCGCCGAGAAAAGTGATTCGCATAGGCTGGATGTTCATTATAGCCGAGAGCGACGGGAAATGCGAAGATCCGAGGCCTCCAGCGACAGGCCCACCAGACGATGAAGGAGGGTGAGACGCGCGTTCCGGGACTCGTCGCTGGACCGTGTATGGGGCGCCAGGAGACGATGCATCGCCTGACGACGCCTCTTCTTCCCCTGGGATGTCTTCGTCGATCATCTCTTTTTCGACCTCCTTGGGATGAGCGATCGAGCGGCGGATGCGACTCGGCACCTCCGATCCTCTTCATGGATGCTTCTCTCCGGCCGCCGAAGCGAGCAGCTTCTGGAGCGCTGACGGTCGTCGGCGAAGCATGTGGATCGTCCAATGACCCAGCCGCTGATGACGGGAGAGGAAGAGCATGAAGTCGGCCAGTCGAGTGAAAGGGCGCGCCATGGACCGGCGAGCGAGGCCATAATCCGTCCATCGACGGGCCCCGAAATCGCCGGCTCGAAATGCCTGGGCGACGGCTCGGGCGGCGACCTGGGCGCTTCTCAGCGAGAGCGACATCCCCTCGCCGGTGATTGGATCGACGGCGCCGGCGCTGTCGCCGACCAGAAGGAAGCCATCGCCAAAACAGGGCCAAACGCGGCTGCCGAGCGGTCCCGTGGCGAGGATGGGGGAAATCCTCTCGCTGTGCTCGATGCGCTCGGCGAACGGAGGGAAGGCGTGGAGCGTCTGCCAGAATCCGGCTTCCAGATCGTGCACGAATGGCCTCATCGCCGCGCGATCGAGCAGGAGCGCCACCAAGGCGGCATCTTCGTCCTGAGCGGCGAGGTACAATTCGCCCCAACTCTGGGTGATGACTTCGACTTCAGTCCCCAATCCTTCTACCCCTCTGAGGTGAGCGGTCACGCCGAACCGGGGTCGTCGAGGTCGACGCACGCGCACCCCCGGGAGGCGATGGAACATCGAATGCAAACCATCCGCTCCAATCGTCACCGGGGCGAGGAATTGTTCTTCATCGGCCGGTTCGGCTCCCATCACCTTGCCCGCCACGCCGCACACCCGTCCATCCCGGTGCAGAATGCGCGTGACGCGAATGCCTTGCCGCACGTCAACCGAGGGAAGAGAGGCGGCGTGCTGGAGCAAAAGGGCATCGAGCCAGAGACGGCGGATGATCAATCCGGGCCACTCGGCAGACTGCGGAAACGTGCCCGCCACCTGGCAACCGTGGCGGTCATAGAACCGGATGCCATAAAAAGGGCGCGCGCCGCGCGTCCAGAGTCGGGATAGCAGTCCCATCTCCGAGAGCACCTTCACGCCGGTCGGCATGAGGCCCTCGCCACACGGCTTATCGCGGGGGAATCGCGCGCGATCCAGTATCAGGACGCGGAATCCTCGTCGTCCGAGCCACCACGCCGTCGCCGCACCGGCCACACTCCCGCCCACGATGATGACATCGTACGAGGATTCATGCCGTCCCACGCTACCACCTCAACAAAACGAGTTCGGCAGAGAATCCCGGCCCCACGGCGACGAGCAACCCATAATCGCCCGGCCGAGGTGCGCCTCGCCGAATGACATCGTGGAGAATGAAGAGCACCGATGCCGAAGAGAGATTCCCGTAGTGACGCAGAAACTGGCGCGACCAGGCGAGCTTCTCCTCGGGCAAGCCCAGAGAGTGTTCGATGGCATCCAGCACCTTGGCGCTTCCCGGGTGAAACATCCAGTAGCCGATGTCCTCTCTACAGAGGCCGTGCTCGGCGAGAAATCCGGTGATGACCTCGGGCAACAGGCGTTTGACGAGCGCCGGTAATCGTCGCGAGAGCACGAGACGCATCCCGTTATCGGTGAAGTCCCAGCCCATGATGTCCAGCGAGTCGGGGAAGAGGACGCTGTGCGAGCCGACATATCGAGGTCCGGAGAAGGAATGATCGTCTCCGGCCAGGAGCACGGCCGCGGCTCCGTCTCCGAACAAGCTGACGGCGACGACGGCCAGTTTCGATTGATCGGTGGGATCGAAGGTTTGCCCGCAAAGCTCGACGGAGACGAGCAACGCGAGATCTTGCCCGCGACCGCGTAAAAATTCCATGCCCCGAGCCAGCCCGACGACACCGCCAGCACAGCCAACGCCGAAGAGCGGCGTCCGCTGGACGGTGAGGGGAAGCGGGATGCGTTGAATGAGCATCGTTTCCAGACTGGGCGTCGCCAGACCGGTGGTCGTCACCAGGATGATGTGACTGATCTGCTCCGATTTCGCCCGAGCGTGCTCTAAACAGGCGCGAATGGCCCGCTCGCCGAGAACGAGGGCTTGCTCGATGTAATCGCGATTGCGTCGTTCGAACGTGTGCCCTGCCTTGTAATATTCGGTGGGGAAGCAAAGATAACGGTGCTCGACGCCCGAATGATCGAGGATGGAGAGCGCCGAGAGCATGTCGGGATTCGAGCGATGTAACTGTGCATATTGGCGCTTCACATAGGCCTGATCATACTCATACGGCGGAACGGCCGTGGCAACAGACGCGACTCGTGGCATATGGGGTAATTGTAAGTTCGGTCTCGGGGAAGTCAAGGATGGAAGGTGGCCGGAAGAGACCCTACAACCGGCCCATCAGTTTCAGGATGATGGCCTTCTGAATATGCAGGCGATTCTCGGCCTGATCGAAGACGATACTCTGTGGGCCATCGATGACCTCGGCGGTTTGTTCCACGCCTCGTTGAGCGGGAAGACAGTGCATGAACACGGCATCGGGTTTGGCTCTCTTCATGAGGTCGGAGGTCACTTGAAACGGTCCGAGCGCGGCGAACCGCTCCTGGCGCTCATCCTCGGGGATATGATAACTCATCCAGGAATCGGTGTAGACGACATCGGCCCCATCGACGGCCGCTTCCGGTTGGTGATGCACGTCTACACTCACTCCCGTAGCTTGGGCAGCCGCTCGGGCGCTGGCTAACACGTCGGGGAGAGGCTCGTATTTCGGTCCCGCCGGGCAGCCGATGCTGATATGCATCCCGACCTTGGGGCAGGCAAACAGGAGCGAGTGCGTCACATTATTGTGGGCATCGCCCAGATAGGCGAGCTTTAAACCGGCGAGCGTTCCTTTCTTCTCCTTGAGCGTCATCAGGTCCCCCAGGATCTGGCAGGGGTGGGAGAAGTTACTCAGGCCATTGATCACCGGTACCGTCGCATAGTGCGCCAGTTCTTCAATGGTCGTGTGCTCATACGTTCGGGCCATGATGATATCGACGTAGCGAGAAACCGTCCGGGCCACGTCGGCGATGCTCTCTTTACCTTTGCCCATCGGGGACGTGCTCACATCGTAGTAAATGGCGTGACCGCCCATTTGCTCCATACCCGTCTCGAAAGAGACGCGCGTGCGCAGGGACGGTTTCTCGAACAACATGAGGAGCGTGCGCCCGGCCATGGCCTGGGCAAACTCTGAGCGGTGATGTTTGATGTATAGTCCATGAGCGATGATCTCTTCGATGGCTTCGGCCGACCAGTCGTTGAGCGTGAGCAAATGTCTTGTCATGACGCTGTCCTCAGATGGGTTCGTCGGGATAAATATGCGTACCCGTTTGACCATCAATGGCCTCGACGAGCCGTTCTGGTCGAGTGATGATGACCTCGCGGCCGCCGCATTCCAGAAACTGAATGGCCGCTTCGATTTTCGGTCCCATACTGCCCGGCGGGAAATGACCTTGCGCCAGATATCTTTTGGCCTCGGAAACGGTCATGCGATCGACATCGCGCTCCTCCGGTGAGCCGAAGTTCAATTTCACCTTTTCCACGCCCGTGACATCGATCATTTTCTCGGCGCCGATGGCTCTGGCCAGCAAGCTGGTGGCCAGATCCTTATCGATGACCGCAGCTACGCCGCGAAGCGTCCCATCGGCTTCACTGACCACGGGAATACCGCCACCGCCCACGGCGATGACGATGACGCCATGGTCGAACAATTCCTTGATCACCTGTTGTTCGACGATGCGCTGGGGAGTCGGCGACGGCACCACCCGGCGATAACCGCGGCCGGCATCCTCGATCATCTCGATTCCTTGCGCCATGAGGCGACGGGCCTGGGCTTCGGTATAAAACGGACCGATGGGCTTGGTGGGCTTCAACTGCCGGAGTTCTTCCTGGGAGACGACGACTTGAGAAATCACGGTGATGACCGATCGGTGGAGGCCCTGGCGGTGGAGCGCATTCTGCAAGCACTGCTGGATCATATAGCCCATTTCGCCTTGCGATTGGGCCACGCAGACATCGAGAGACAGATCGTACGCTCGACCCCGAGCGGCTTCCACGCGAATGAGGATGTTGCCCACTTGCGGACCATTGCCGTGTGTGATGACCAACGCGTGACCTCGCTTGATGAGTTCGACCACGCCGGCGAGAGAGGCTTCCGTATTGGCGAACTGCTCCTCAAGACGACCGCGTTGGTGTTCTTTGATGATGGCGTTGCCGCCCAGGGCAATAATGAGTCGCTCAGCCATAGGTGGAATGGTTCATCATAACAAAAAGACTCGAGGGCTGCAAATGCCAGGCCGTCCCACCGCCCTGACGAGCGAGTCAGGGGTATAGTGATGGGGCGAAGATTTTCTTCATCGTCGAGCCACACCGAGGGGATGGAAAGAGAGCGTCGGTCGTCGGTCGTCTATTTTCGAAGGAGTCGTCCATGGCGCGCGCCGAGCCACATCGAGGGGATGAAAAGAGAGCGTTGGTCGTCGGTCGTCCGTCGTCCATCGTCTATTTTCGAGGGGGGGGCAATCCGAATGTTCGGGGTGAAACCTTCGCCGCAAGCAGTCATCCCACTTCAATCCCAGCTTCCGCATCTTGTACTGCAACGTGGAAAGGCGAAGACCCGCTCGCTGCGCTGCCTGGCGCAGACTGGGCGAAGTGGCCAGCAGCTCTTCCAGTAACGCTCGCTCATACGCGGCAACTGCTCCCTTCAGATCCATGGAGGGGGGCTCGCCCGACCGTCCCCGTCGGAGATCACCGTGTCTCTCCGGGAGATCGACCTCTCCCCATTCCCCAACATCGTCCAGGATGCCGAGGATGACCGAGGCATCGATCTGGGGGCCGTCGCTCTGCCAGTAGGCTGTCGTCACCACCCGCTCCAACTCCC
>RFHM01000469.1 GCA_003696865.1 Acidobacteriota bacterium
GCTCTCCTGACAGGCGATCTTGCGCAACCAGGTGGTCTGTTCGGCATCGCCGTTATCGAGCCGTTGCTGGATGGCCGCTTGGGGTGGATTCTCCCCCCGCAGCACCGGTCCCTCCACGATGTCGCTGACGCTCGCCAGGTCCCCCTCGACCACCACCTGGGCCAGCGCCTGTATGGTGATGTGGCCGCCCACAATGGAGGCTCCCCAGATGTTCTCGGGTAACTGACCACCCCGGGCCCGCGCCGTGAACGACTCGCTCAGGGTACGCGGCCTCGTTTGGCGGGTGGTGTAACTGACCGTGATCGCCCAGGTGAAGTCGGTCTGGTTGGTGGGATCGGGTTCCACGCCGGTGATCCGTGCCATGGCCTCCAGCAGGGGCATCGTCGGATCAGGACCGATCATCAGCGTGGTGTCGGGTCCCGGAGCGGTGATCTCCAATCCCGCCTGGCAGACTAGCGGCGGTGGTGTGCCGGGGTCGAGGGTGATGGGGCGGGGTGGGGTGGTGAGTTGGAATCCCAGCCCGTCGGGCGTCACGCCTTGGGCCCGCACCTGCACCCAGCCATCGCAGCAGACCCGCACCACCCCCTGCAGCGCTCCCTCCACCAGAGCCGGCTCCCCCACCGGCTGCACACATCCGCCATCGCCGAGCAGCTCCATCTCTACGCTGCCGCCCACCTGAATCTCACTGCTGCCCGAGATCCCCGCACACAGATCGATGACCAACTCCACCCCCGGCCCGCCGATGATCCCCACCCATCCGGACACCCACCAGCACAACGTGATGGCCTCGCCCACCGGCACGCCCAACACGCACGGGTAGCCCAACTCTACGCCCACGCGCCACGCCCCGGCCAGCACCACCCCGCGCACGCCCACTCCCCCGGGCGTCGTCACCCCATCAAAACACCCCGGCGGCACGATGGCGAATGCCTCCCGACGCACATTATGGAACTCCGGCCCATGACGTCGCCGATCCACATCCGGGCGGCGGTCGCTCGGGTTGACTTCACGACCGCCTTTTGATAAGCTCCAATCCTTCTTTCAGTGGGTCGATCGAGTCTGTGACGGTGAGTTTGAGGTTCGCCCAATCGGTCGATACGGGACCTCATGGACTCAGAGCATGATGGGCTCGGGTGCTCACTGTTGGCTCGGATCGAGCGCGGTCGACCGTTGGCGAGTGAAGCGAAAGGTGAGTGTGCAAAAAGCATTAATCCTGGCCGCCGGTAATGGGCGCCGGCTCAAATCCTACCTCCACGACGTTCCCAAACCCTTGATGCCCGTGGGAGGGATACCGATACTGCGTCGGGTCGTTCTCTCGGCGCAGCGAGCGGGGATCAGCCACTTCGTCATCACCGTCGGCGATCAGGCCGGAATGATCCGGGAGCACTTCGCCAGAGATCCGCTCCCCGGCATCACCCTGCAATGGATCAGGAACGACGAACCGGAAAAAGGCAATGGCGTCTCGGCGCTCAAAGCACAGGATGTGCTCCCGGAACCATTCCTCCTGCTGATGGCCGATCATCTGTTCGAGCCGGAGACGGCCCGCGCCCTGCTCGAGCAGCCACTCCCGAGCGAGGAGGTTATTCTGGCCGTTGATCGAAAGCTGGATGGGATCTTCGACATCGAGGATGCGACCAAGGTTCAAGTACAAGGTGACCGGATCATCGATATCGGCAAGGAACTCGTCCAGTACCAGGCCGTTGATACGGGCATGTTCCTGTGCGGTCCGGCGCTCTTTGATGCTCTGGAGGCCAGTCTGGTGGATGGCGACGCCGCACTCACCGACGGGATGCGTTATCTGGCGCGACGGGGCCGACTGCGCGCCTTCGATATTGGTGAGGCCATCTGGTGCGATATCGACACTCCCCAGGCCGTGCAGTATGCCGAGCAATGTCTGAAGAAAAGGAAAAGAGCCGGGACCCACTAGAGGAGCGGCACGCGACCAACGGTCAGCAGCGGCTCCCCGGGCGTCTCCGGCGACGAAGATGAAGCGAGAGATGGACCGACAGAGCCCAACCCAGCAAAGCGTCGCTCAAGCGATCGTTCTCGCGCACCGATCGAGCGAAGCCGGTACGTCTCCGGCATGCCTCCTCTCGGTGGCTACGCTCCCCGTCATCCTGCGAGCCATCCTCACGGCTCAGCGAGCCGGCGTTCGTAAATTTCTCGTGGTCGTCGATGAGGTCCGCGGGCCGAAGATCCGGCAGGCGCTGGAGCGCAGCCGTCGATTGCCGGACGCCGTGGAGTGGCTCATGCTCCCACAGAACGCCACGTCCCCATTGACCGTTCTGAACGCCATCGCGGAACGAGCCGATGAACAGTTCTTGTTGCTGCCCGGCGAGGCCACATTCCATTCGCGGCTGCTGGATTCCCTCATTTCGATGAATGGGCCTGAAGTCGTCCAACTCGTCGCCTCCGGTCATCCTACGGGCATCTACAAGTTCTCGCGGCATGCGCTCTCCACCCTCCGTCACATCCCTCCGACGCTTCAGACGTGGCACGATCTCGATCGATGGTTGGAGCGCACTCACCTGCTCCGACGCGAGGAGATCGATGACAAGTTCTGGCAACCCATCACCAGCGTCGAGGACCTCCCGCGAGCCGAGGCCAAGCTCAATCAATGGCTCTACAAAGAGACCGATGGCATCTATGCTCGATGGAATCGCAAGATCTCCATTCCCATCAGTCGGCTGTTGATCAAGCTCCCCATCACGCCCAACATGGTGACCGTATTCACCTTACTGGTGAGCGTCGTCTCCGGCGTTTTCTTCGCCTTGGGCGGATACCTTCACACCCTGGTGGGCGCTATTCTCTCACATCTGGCGTGTATTCTGGATGGCTCCGATGGAGAGGTGGCGCGGTTGACGTTTCAGGAATCCGAATTCGGCTGCTGGTTGGAGACGGTGTGTGACAATGCCTATTACGCTTCTATCTACACGGGCATGGTCATCGGCATGTACCGCACGACGGGAAGCATGGCCTATCCCATTGCCGGGGTTCTGCTGGGCGTGGGCATGCTCATGAGCTTCATCATGACCGGATATCAGCGCCGATACGTGGCGCGGCATCGACCGGAAAAGTATCTCTCCGAATGGCAGAAGAAAATGGATGCGCACCGGGATAATGCCCTCTATCGTTTCGCTCGCCGTCATGAGTTCCTGGTGCGACGCTCGTTTCTGCCCTACGCCATTCTGTTCTTCGCCATCATCGATTTCATGGACTTCGTCCTGTTCATGAGCGCCTTGGGAGCGAATCTGGTCTGGACGTTGGCGCTCTATTCCCATCGAGCCTTCCGTCGCGACGCCTCTCAGAAGGCGAGCCGCCTCCCTCGGCGCCCTGTGGCCGATGGCCAACGGCACGCCACCGGTGAGCATCGCTCTATGGCCGGTTAGTTGACGAACCGCGAGACGACAGGCTATAACCATTCACTATGAAGCGCACGCGGAGATCGGTCCACCTCATCGTCCTGGCGACGCTCATCCTGCACAGCACGGGCGCGTATGCCTCCGGTGGTGGTCACAAAGAGAAAGCGACCCCACGCCGGCTCATTCGTCCCCGATTTCTCCACCCATCGTCTCCCGAGGCTTCGTCGCCGCGCGTCGTCATCAAGAATGACGAATGCCGCATCGAGGCTCCCGTCGTTCCCGGTGAACGGGTGGTGCTCACCACCGTCGGGGTGGAGCACCGATTGAACGGGCGGACGGAATTCCATCCCCTCCTGAGCGTGGCCGTCGACCAGACGTTCTCTGAAGCGCCGCACGGCCAGTGGCTCGCCGTATGGAATCTGGGCGTGAAATCGCCGGGCCTTCTCAGCCGCGTGCGGGCGCTGCTGCCGGGATTCACGGCCAGAAAGCGCGTCCGCCGGAAGGAACTCCGGACGCTGGAGAAGAAACGAGCCCGCTTCTTCGAGGCCTGGCGGCGGGGACGAGTGAAGCCGCCCAGACC
>RFHM01000470.1 GCA_003696865.1 Acidobacteriota bacterium
CTCCTCCGAAAATCACCGCAAAGGCGCAAAGAACGCAAAGATCCTCCAACGCTCTCTTTTCATCCCCTCGATGTGGCTCAAGCGCGCCATGAGGGACTCCCTCGCAAATAAAGGGTGGCGCAAGCAGCCAGCTTGCATGACTCGCCAAGGAGGCGCGTCATCGAGCGGATTACTGCTCCACACCGTTGGATCATCTCGAAGACGCCTCTCGTCGCCGTTCGCGTATCGCCTCCACGATGCTCTCGTTGCGCATCCGGTAGGCCTGGATGGCATAGTCGGCGACATCGACCACCTCATCGAGGAGATGAGGAAATCGTTCGAGGTACCCATCGATGAGTCTCTCCATCCCTTCGCCGGCATGCTCCTCATCGGCGGGACCGTGAACCCAGAAGAACATCAATTCATCGCGACTCAGTCCAAACCGCTCCTGCCAGAAGGCGACCGTCTCCTCGGCCGACGCCGGCTTGGTCAAATGCTCCACGGCGACCAACGCTTGCAAACCGACCAGCCAATGTCGTGTCCGCGTCATCTCATCGAACGCGCACAAAACCAGATAAACGGTGGGCAACGGTCGCGTGGCATCGACATCGTCCGGCGTTGCTCCTAGCGCTTGAATGAGTCGCGATAGAAGCAGGTAATGAGGCGTCTTCCCCCATTGATCGCCGATTTCCTCGTCGAACATATCTTTGATGAGCTTCTGGCGCACCTCCAGATATGGACAGCGTTCCATCACGTTGGCGCACCAGCGCGGAAAATTCCGCGCCCAGAGGCTGACCTGACGCAAAGCGAAGACGGCCTCCTCGCGGGTTCGCACGTCACGAAACAAGGCCTTGCTGGGAGAACGGGCATCGTCAAGATAGGCTCGCTGCAACTTGCGAATCGCGGCCCGCGCCTCCTGAACGCTCCCTATGCGTCGCCGCCTTGTATAACCGAGGTAGTCATATTCAGTCATGTTACCCTCCAAATGTTCCCTCGAAATATGGCGCAAGATGCCATCTTGCGCTACGCATTTTCATCCCCCGGTAGGAGTTCCAACACCACCGGAGACTTTGTCTGAAGAAGCATCGCATTCCCACTCCGCAGCGTGTGCGAGTTCACGAGCGATCTTCCTTTCCACTCTCCCCACCGGAAGAAGGTGGGCAGCATTGATCATCATCCCTGGCGAGGACGATACTTCTTGACCAACTGCAACCAGTTCTCCACGTACCGTCGGGTGGCCTCGTCGATATGCTTGGGCACGTGCACGAAGGGCGGGCGAACCGGTCCGGCCTTGCCATATCCGGCCAGATCGACGCCCAGCTTGAACCAATAGGTCTGGTACTGCTGAAATTCTTCCATGGTGAGTCCCATGCCGGCGAATCCCCGATGCATGCCGCTGGCCACCTCGGCGGCCGCCGCCCAGTTTCCTCGCCGACACTCTTCATAGAGGCGAAGGCTGGGCCAGGGCCCCATGCAGACATCGGAGGACCATCCTCCTTTCGCCCCGAACAGCATGCAAGGGTACATGAGATGATCGAGCACCAATATGCTCACCCGATCGCCGGCGGCCCGAATCGAAGGGATGAGATTGAACAGGTCCGTCGAACCCTGTTTGGCCGCGACGACATTGGGGATTTTCACCAGCTCACCCCACAACTTGGGCGTGATGGTCACGCGAAAGGCGTGAGGATTGTGGTAGATCATGATCGCCGCCTCGGGGACGGCCTCGGCCAGATCGCGGTAGTATTGAATGACATCAGCGGGAGCCAGGGGCAGATACATGGGCGTCCCATTCATGACGCCATCGGCGCCCACGTCGATGGCGTATCGCGTCTTCATGATCGTCTCCCGCGTATTGAGACTGGTCGTCCCTACGAACACGGGCACGCGTCGATTGACGACTTCGACGGCCGTTTGGATGAGCTTCTGGTGTTCCTCCCAGAGCAGCGTATGAGATTCGCCCACGCTCCCGGTGAGCAAGATCCCGTGAACGCCATCGGTGATGAGTTTATCGATCAATCCGGCCAGCGCGTCGGTGTCCACCGTATCCGTCGCCTTCCACGACGTCGCATCTGGCGTCGCGCAGGCAGGAATCAGAGCGAACACACCACGAATATCATCGGCTGTCAACCTCGGTTTCGCCATCGGTCACCTCCATGTGAAAATGGATTTCGGATGATTCCACTGCCTCTCGTTTCGCTTGTCGATCGTTGCCGGGGAATTCCATCCCGAGCCCACGATCATGATGCTCCAGACGATTGCTGCTGTTCGATCGATATCGGGCATCAACCGGAACCGACAAACAGACTTTCATCGGCCATGACGTCATGGCGTTCCCAGCCTGGCCGGTTCGGTATAGGCATCGTATTTGGCCAAACCGGCGAATCCATACCGAAGGAGCAGGTAATGACCTCCCTTGGAGATGGGTGGGAGACCGTCGATGAGCTTCCGCCAGCTTCCGCCTTCGTCCTCCGAGCAATAGATCTCGCCGTCGGTATTGCCGAGATAAATGGCCGACCCCCCATCCCAGGCCTCGATGGTCATGGCCTCAAAGTTGGCTTTCATCTCCGCCGGCAGTCCTTTGGTCAAGACGGTCCAGGTCTCCCCTCCATCGCGCGAACGAGCGACTTTGGATTGCGCGCTTCGCGTCTCCGCCCAAACCGCTGGAATAGCACCAGCTCCGGCGATGAACATCAACTCGTCATTCCGCGGGTGATAGACGAGCGGGTCCGGATAACCGATATCCGGAATTCGCGATGAGATGTTCTCCCACGTCTGACCGCCGTCTCGACTGCGGTAAAATCCGAATCCCGTGGGCAACAAGAGCTCATCGGGGCTGGACGGTCGAATGATCAGTCGATGACAATCATCGTTGAATCCGCGACCGGTCAAGTCCTCCCACGACGTGCCTCCGTCCGTGCTTCTGAGTAATCCGCCCTGCTCGATGCACACATAGATGGTCCGGACGTCTCGTGGATCGAAGGTGATGAACTTGACGTGCGCCAGGTTGGGCGGAGCGGGAAATCGCCACTCGGGAGCACTGGGCGCGGCGCGCAACGAACGGAGTTCCGTCCATCGCCGGCCGAGATCGTCACTCACGTGAAGATGCACCGGCTCGGTTCCCACGTAGAGGTTGAGCCGGCCATCGGATCGTACTCCACTCACGGCGTACACGTTTTGCGAAGCCAGCCCGGCATTGCGCGCCTCCCACGTCCGCCCTCCGTCCTCGCTCACGTAAACGCCCCCATTATGCGTGCCGGCGACGATGAACTCTCCTCGCTCTTCGATGAACAGGGCATTGACATGCTTGCCGTCCAGCACCCGACGGTCGATCGCCCAGGATTCATCCCGACGCACCACCAGATAGAGTCCATCGGCGGTGGCCACCCAGAGATGCGTCGATGGCTCGCCGGCCTCAAATATGGTCTGCCCACCATGTGAAAGACAAATGGTCATACGCTCTCCCTCCTTTCACGAAGACTTCCCCGGCACGCCCCATTTGGCCTGAAACTCCTCGGCGGAGAGGGCATACCAATCGCCGTTCTTTTCGATGTAGTTCGTCCACTGTTCGGGCACTTCGTCTTCGGCGAAAATGGCCTCCACGGGACAGGCCGGCTCGCAAGCGGCACAATCGATGCACGTCTCGGGATCGATATAGAGCTGATCGACCTCTTCGAACTGGTTCTCCTCCTTGGTCGGATGAATGCAATCGACGGGGCATACATCGACACAGGCCGTATCTTTTGTTCCAATGCACGGTTCAGCGATAACGTACGGCATAGGCTGTTCCTCCTTTTGGAGTGCGATCGTTGTTGATCGTGCGTTCCCACCAGGGACGAGGAACGGGGTGTCGCATGGAATTTTGAGAGAAGCTTCCCTTCCCCATCACCCGGCCGACCAGAGCGTCTTCAGTTGATCGCTGGTGATCACGTTCCCATAGAGTTTCTGGAAATTCCACACGGCAGCCCGATGCATCCACTCCTCGCGTGCGGCAGCGCAGTCTTCGACTAAGACGACGTGATAGTTCAATTCGAAAGCCGTCCGGGCGCTGAATTCGATCGCTCCATTGGTCGTCACTCCACCAAAGAGCAGTGTTCGAATGCCCAAGCCGCGAAGGATGAGGTCGAGCGTATTCCCGGTGAACGCACTGAAGCTCGGTGCCGGGACGACGACATCTCCTTCGCTGGGCACGAACTCGGGGTACCGATCGAACCATTCCCAACCCCACGTTCCCGGCCGCGTGATGAGGTCTTCGATCCCCAGCTGCTTGAGCTTCCGACGCGTGGGTAAATGAGGGAAGGTTTCGGTCATCTCATACCGGACGCGTACCACTTTGACGCCGACGCGATGAGCCTCCCGGATGAGCGCCGCCAGTCGCGGGGCCATCTCGTGCGTCATGTTCATCGAGAATCCCGCCTTGGCGATCGGCCCATCGGGATGGCAGTAATCGTTCTGCATTGCCGAAACGACGAGGGCCGTATGAGTCGGCGCAACGAGATCTTTGAGTTCCCAATCGGCTTCGTGAAGCATCGTTTTTCCTCCCCAGGATGAGATGATGGAATGCCGAAGGCGACCGGAAGACGAGTCTCGCCCGAGTCACCCGATCGCCGTTCAGAAAACCCTCAGCGACGATCGGCTCGCTCGACGGTCGGCGTTCAGCAGTTGATCATCATATGGACGTAGCGCCGTCAAGCTGCTTCGGCCCGGGTCTCCTTCAGAATGGCGTGATAGATGCCATCCTGGTAGATGCGCATGGCGGCCGCCGACTCGCGACTCACTTGAAGGATGTTCTCCTGATCGTGCCGGGTGACCGCGTATTTGAACAAATACGCCGCTTCGCCGCCAGCATGAGCTTTATCGGCTTCCCGATGCACCCACAGGAAGGCCGAATCTTCGTGCGAGAGGTTGAGCCCCTCCCACACTTTGGGATTCAACTGCGCCGGATAGCCCAGCCGCTCGGCGGTATCGGGATCGTTCATCCGCTCCAAAATTTGCAAGGCCGCCAACCCCTCCAGCCAACTCCGACTGCGAGTGAGGTTATCCCACGTATTCAACGCCACAATGGTCGTGGGCAATGGCGGCGTGGTGACGATCTCCTCGCGCGTCAATCCTAACGCCTTCCCCATGCGAATGAGCAGATCGACGTGACACTCGCCGGTGCGGGCGTCCTTGACCTCCTCATCCCACATATTGCGAATGAGGATCTTTCGTACTTCCTGGTGAGGGCATACGCCGGCCACATTGGCCAGCCACCGCGGGAAACTGATGGCGAAGTGATAGAAATGTTTCAGCCAGATTTGCATCTGTTCTCGCGTACAATCCCCTTTCTGCCAGAATCGAATCAGTCCCGGAGGATTGGCGAAATACTCTCTCAAAATCTCGTCCAACCCCTGACTCAGATACTCGTTCTTCTTCATGATAGACCTCCTTTATGATAGACCTCCTTTGGTGATGGGCCATGCGGCTTCGTTCTCCCTCCCTACACGCCCAGGTGCTCGCCCACCTCCTCGACCGGCACTCTTTTCCGTTTAGTTCGCTCCCAGATTTTCTCGTAGTCGCCCTGAACGGTGAGCTGAGCGTTGGACTCGTTCTCATCGGACCAGTATCCCAGCTCGCGACTGGCCCACAACGCCTTGAGATGTAGCGGTGGGAGCCCTTCCGACTGCCAAAGCTGGAGGGCCCGTTCCATGAATTGCCGCTTGGGCAAGGCAATGGGCAAATAGGGCCATTTGCGCGTGGCATCGATGAGGATGGACGAAGGCCCTTCGGGCAAGTGTCCCTCTTCGAACGTCCCCGATGGCGGATGCCCGGATGGATCGAGGGCGATGAATGGTCCCTTCTTGATGGTGACATCATAAGCCGGTTGCATGCGAAACGTCAGCGCCCAACACACCGCCTCAGCATCGCAGGGATCGATGTCTTCATCCACGGCGACGAGAATTTTGCCCATGCCTTCGCCGCTGAATTGCGCCGCCGCCTCCAACGCCGCTCGAGGTTCATCAGCCGAGCGCTTGCGCATCTGGAGGACGATGAACTCGCGACTGGCGCCGAAGTCGGGGAGACCGACATCGAGCACGCCCTCGAATCCTTCCTCGCGCAGATGGTGAAGGAGCGAGGCTTCGTGTCCATACTGGATGAGTTCGCTCGTCTCGCTCGGCGGCATCCCGCAGGTGACGTGCTGGAAGATGGGCTGGCGCCGATGCGTGATGGCCGTGATGCGAAGAATGGGGCTGTAACGGCGCGTCTCATCGGCCATGAATCCGGGATATTCGCCGAAGCTCGTCCCCGGGTAGAGATAATCCACATCCATGAGCCCTTCGATGATGATCTCAGCGTGAGCGGGAACTTCCAGGTCGATGGTCTTACACCGAACCAAGAGGACCGGTTCCCCGGCGATGCCACCGGCCACCGCCAACTCGTCGAGACCTTCGGGGAGCTTGGTCGATGCCGCATAGAGAATATTGGGCGTCACGCCGATGGCAATGGCCACGGGCATGGGCTCGCCGCGAGCGCGCCACTTCTTCCAGTGAAGGAATCCATGTTGCCTCACGCCGATGCCCCAGCGTAACGTCGTTCGATTCTTGAGGAATCCGGAGTATTCGCCCACGTTTCGCGCGCCCGTCTCCGGATCTTTGGTGATGACCGCCGTCGTCGTGCGCGGATCGCCGGAGAGCCCGGGGAGGTCTACAGGCACGGGGAGTTCGTTGATGCCTTGAGCCTCCAGTTCCGCGCCCGTGTGAACGATCTCCTGACACCATCCCGAATCCACCAGCACGGGCGGGATGGGGTGATCGATGGCCCGGATCCATTTCTGCTTGATCTCCTCTACCTCGCACTGCATGCCCAGGGCGTACATGCGCTTGGAGGCGGCCACGGAGTTGATCACCAGCGCCCCTTCGAATCTCGTCCCTCTCACCGAAACCGGTCGTTCGAACAACAGGGCGCATCGCTCCTCGGGGGGCAACCCCCTGTAGACGAGCCAGGCCATGGGCGCCGCCTCGGTTTCGATGACGACCTCGGATGTCACTCGCTGCAACAGTCCTACTTCCTCCAACCTGGCGAGCCAGGCGCGAAAATCGACGAAATATCCCATATCCCCTCCAGTCTCCTATGCCGTTGTCATCGGAGAGGCTCTCTGATTGCCCGCACCATGACAGGCAAACGCTCAGAATCCGATGAACGGAATCTGACCTTCGCGACCGGCGGCGATGGATTGAGCGGGGAATTCCAGTTCCCGCGTGACCAGCTCCAGGATGCGCTCTTGCGCCGATCGCCCCTGTTTGGCCAACATGCGCGCCGCCATTCGCCCGACGGCGATGTGAAACAGTTCATCGGGCAAGATGCGCTCCACCGTCGAGCGAAGTTCGGGATGAGTATCGAACTTCAACGCCTCTTTGAAAAAGATCAAAGCGCCCCGCTCGGAGATGAACTGACAGCAGATGATCTCTTCCAGCGGATCTTGAATGGAGTCGTAGTGTTCGAACATGTTGAACAACGGCTTGGCTTCCGGCGTCTCGAAAACGTCCTTCTTCCCGCCCATCTTGAAGGCGCAGTCGCGATACATCTTGAAATGGCGCATCTCGTCGTGTAATTGACGAGCCACGTTGAGCTTCAATTCCGGGTAATCGAACCCGATCTTCTCGATCTGTCGCGCGAAGGTATCCGCGGAGCGAATCTCGCCCCAAGCGTTGTAGTAACACATCTGCAACTGCTTTTCCAGCGTATCCCAGGGGCTCCTGGTGACGAACGCCTCGGAGACCTTGCCCAGAACATCATCGAGCACTTTATCCAGAGCGCTGATGAATTCGTTGGCATCGTCTCCGATGGGCACTTGTTTGATGAGATTGGCAATCGCTTCTGGTGACATAGGCTCCTCCTTTCCCATTGAAGTCAGTCGCCGATGGCGATGATCCCTCCACCATCGCGCTTTCCTGGATCGCTCATTTCATGCCTCTCCCGCAGCCGCTCATCGGTTCACGAGCGCTGTCTCCATCTACATGTCGATGAC
>RFHM01000471.1 GCA_003696865.1 Acidobacteriota bacterium
GGATGAGAGCGCGGAACTCTTCATCCCGACGCAGCAGTTCGGGCAACTTCTTTTTGAGCAGCTCGACGAGCTGTTTCTCCTCGGCCATACTATCCAATTGTACAAGTGATCGGTCGAGGGAGCAAATGAGGGCCCGGTCGGGATGTCCCCGGTGCCCGCCTGTCAGGGGAGCGGCGGGTTCAT
Source organism: Acidobacteriota bacterium (assembly GCA_003696865.1). GTDB lineage: Bacteria > Acidobacteriota > Blastocatellia > HR10 > J050 > J050. The sequence goes on from RFHM01000471.1 coordinate 184, forward strand.
CGCGCGCATTCTCTCGGTCAGCGTGCCGGTTTGACTTCCATGGTCGTGACGCCTAGAATGGCTCATGAGAGGAGCATGGAAGCACGTCATTACCATCTCATTGGCATTGGCGGAACGGCGATGGCCAGCTTGGCCGGTTTGCTGAAGGCGCGAGGGCATCGGGTGACCGGTTCTGACGAGAACGTGTATCCGCCGACATCGACGCTGCTTGAACAGCTCGGCGTCACCGTTTACCAGGGATATCGACCTGAGAATCTTCAACCCCCTCCCGACATCGTTGTCGTCGGTAACGCTCTGTCCCGAGGCAATCCGGAGATCGAGTATATGCTCAATGCCGGACTCCACTATGCATCCATGCCCGAAGTGATCAAGGAACAATTTCTTCGCGGGCGACACTCTATCGTCATCGCCGGGACGCACGGCAAGACGACGACGACATCGCTGGTGGCATGGATTCTGGAAGTCGGCGGATTGAATCCCAGCTTTCTTATCGGTGGTGTGGCGGAGAACTTCGGCACCAGCTTCCGATTGACCGAGAGTCCGTTCTTCGTCATCGAAGGGGACGAGTACGATACGGCATTTTTCGACAAGGGACCGAAGTTCATGCATTATCTCCCGCAGACGGTCGTGTTGAACCGGGTGGAGTTCGATCATGGGGATATCTACCCCGATCTGGCGAGCATCAAGATCGCCTTCCGCCGGTTGATCAATCTCATCCCCGCCAAAGGGACGCTGGTGGCCGATATGGACTCCGTCGTCGTACGGGAGATCGCGGCGGGAGCCTGGTGTCCGGTGAATTGGTTCGGATTGAGTTCGGAAGCTCAATGGCGGGCTGTCGATGTACGGACATCGAGGGAGGGGACGCGATTTCGCCTTCTTCATGAGGGGCATGATCTCGGCGAGTTCCACATGTCACTGGTGGGGGAGTTCAACGTTCGTAATGCCTTGGCGGCGACGGCGGTGGCCATGGAGCTGAATATCGATCCCCACACGATAGCCATCGCTCTGGCCGGATTCAGAAGCGTCAAACGGCGGTTGGAGGTGCGCGGCGAGATCGACGGGATCATCATCATCGATGATTTTGCTCATCACCCCACGGCAGTACAGGAGACGCTCCGGGCCTTGCGCCAGAAGTATCCCGGTCATCGGCTCATCGCCGTGTTCGAACCGCGCTCCCGAACCTCGCGGATGCGCGTCTTCCAGCACGCCTTTGAGCGCGCTCTGGAAGAAGCCGATATGGCTATTATCGCACCGGTTTATAACCCCTCCGTTGTGCCCGAAGAGCAACGATTATCGCCCGAGGCCATCGCCCGCGCCCTGCGCGCCAAGGGAAAACGGGCCGAAGCCCCGGGTCACGTGAAGGACATCGTGGCCCAACTCAGTGACGAGTTGCGGCGGGGGGACGTCGTCGCCATCATGTCCAACGGTCACTTCGATCATATCCATGAGACATTGTTGGCGGCGTTGAGGCGCCGACACGCCCCGAAAAGCGTCTGACGGCGCCGCTGCCGCCCGACTCGAGGAGGCACGCCTCATCAACAGCCCCTTGGGCGAAGATACGGCGAGAGAAATGATCCCCTGAACGCGTGCGGGATGAGATCATTCTCCCGCTTTCTTTCGAATGAACGCCGGAACGTCGAGTTCCGAGGACGACCGCATGGGCGCATCCATCGGTGACGCCGAGCCACCCACGGCCACTTGTCCCACGGCGCGCAGATTGGTCGCCGCCGCCGGGGCGGTGACTTCGCCGGCGGCGCGATCGAAGCCGGTGGCGATCACGGTGATCTTCATCGTGTCTTTGATGTTCTCGTCGATCACGGCGCCGAACAGGATATTGGCGTCCTCGTGAGCCGCCTCTTGGACCAGCGAGATGGCCTGGTTGACCTCGAACAGTGTGAGATCGGATCCGCCGGTGACGTTGATCAACACGCCTTTGGCTCCTTCGATGGAGTTCTCCTCGAGCAACGGACTGGAGATGGCCTTCTGCGTCGCTTCCATGGCGCGGTTCTCGCCGGTGGCCTCACCCATGCCCATGAGCGCCATCCCCATGCTGGCCATGATCGTCTTCACATCGGCGAAGTCCAGGTTGATGAGGCCGGGCACGGTGATCAGATCGGAGATGCCTTGGACGGCCTGACGGAGGACGTCGTCCACTCGCTTGAAGGCGTCCAGCAGCGTCACCTTTTGATCGATCACGTTGAGCAGTCGTTCGTTGGGAATGGTGATCAGCGTATCGACGCACTCTCTCAGTTCACGAAGCCCCTGTTCGGCTTGGAGCATGCGTTTGCGCCCCTCGAAGGGGAACGGCTTGGTGACCACGGCCACGGTGAGGGCGCCCAACTCCGAAGCCAGGCTGGCGATGATGGGCGCCGCTCCGGTTCCCGTTCCTCCACCGAGGCCGGTGGTGAGAAACACCATGTCCGCCCCTTCGAGCGCCTCGAGGACCTTCTCGGTATCTTCGAGCGCCGCCTGCCGTCCGATTTCTGGATTGGCGCCAGCGCCCAGACCCTTGGTCAGCTTTTCGCCGATTTGGATCTTGATCGGCGCTTGAGACATTTGCAGCGCTTGGGCGTCCGTATTGGCGACGATGAACTGAACGCCTTCGATGCGCTGCTCGATCATGTGGTTGACCGCGTTCCCGCCACCACCGCCGATGCCGATGACCTTGATGACGGCTCCTTCAGCCTGGCTCTCGGCAAAATCGATTCTCAGTGTCCCTAAGCGTTCGTCTTGCTCTGGCATGCGCTACCTCCTCAGTAAAGTTCCCTGCGAGCGATCGCAGGGGATTCAAAAAAGATCGCTCAACCAATGTCTGACCCTGGCCGCCGTACGGGCGAGGAGGCGACCAGGAGGATGATGCGTGGCTGCCTGAGGCAGCCGTCGTCCGCGACATCCCATCAGGACGAGCCCGAGCGCCGTGGTGAGAAGGGCCGAGGGGCGCTCTCCGGCTATCCCCCTGACCTGTTGTGGCTCGCCCAATCGAGCGGGATAGTCGAGGATGTGCTCGGCCAAGGCAGGGAGCCCCTTCAACAGGGCCCCTCCGCCGGTGAAGATGGCCCCGCTGGAGAGTTGCCGCTCGAATCCCGACCGGCGAAGCTCATCTCGCACTTGATGGAGCATCTCCTCAGCGCGCGGTTGCAGAATCTGACAGAGGATCTCGCGCGAGAGCGTTCGCGATGGGCGATGCCCCATGGCCGGCACGTTGACCGTCGTTCGATCCAGCTCCATGGCCAACGAGGGCGTGACGCACCCCTGCTCGCGCTTGATGCGTTCGGCGTCCGCAATCGGCGTGCGCAGCCCGAAGGCGATGTCGCTGGTGAAATGAGATCCGCCCAGCGGGAAGATGGCCGTGTGTTGGACGGCCCCTCGCTGGTAAATCGCCAGAGAGGTCGTCTCCCCACCGATATTGATGACCACCGATCCATATTCGCGCTCATCGTGGGTGAGGATGGCCTCCGCGGCGGCGATCGGTTCGAGGACGACGCCGGCGACCAGGAGGCCCGCCCGGTTCACAGCGGCGATGACATTCCGTCGGAGCGTCATCGGTCCGGTAATGATGTGTGCTCTCACTTCCAGCCGAGTGCCGAGCATCTCGATGGGGTCGTTGATCCCATCCTGGCCATCCACGATGTATTCCTGTGGGTGAATGTCGATGATCTCGTATCCTCCCGGCAAAGTGACCAGAGAAGCCGTCTCGATCACCCTCCGGATATCGGCGTGCGTAATGTGGTGGTCGCTGTGTGTGATGGCCGTGACACCATGGTTGTTCACGCCGCGCAACAGCGTCCCGGACATACTCACATAGACCGACTCGGCGACGAGCCCTGACATTCGCTCGGCCTCTTCGACGGCCTCCCGGATGGGATCAGCGGCCGCCTCCGGGTTGACCACCGCTCCTTTCCGCACGCCGCTGGATGCGGCGACGCCAACGCCCAGGACTTCGAGTTCTCCTTCGTGAGCCTCCGCAATGATCGCCGTCGTGCTGGTCGTTCCGAGATCCACTCCAACAATGTGCGTCTGCTTGGACATAGTCATCTCCTTCGCTCATCCTCGGTGTTTGCGTCTCCGAATCTGCGATCGCAGTTTGGCGCCGGGCAAACGAACGACGACCCGCGAGGGGTGTGAGACATCAATGTACGTGATGTCCACTCCCGCGACGAGCATCTCATCGTTCAAAGGAATGCCCAAACGCCGCAGTTGTTGACGATTTCGATGCCGAATGGCATCCAGAACGTCGAGACCGAGCGCGAACCGTGGGCCGAAATCGCCATCTCCCAGATGAATCCACGTCGTCGGACTGCGCGTAAGACTGACCGCCACGTCCGAGAGATCATGAATATCCACCTGGTCGACTTGATCCCAGTCATCGCGCCCGGTCGCCGTCAATGCGCGTTTCAATTCCAGATAGAGCCGGAGGCGTTGCCGATTCCGCGAACGACTCAGCGCCGATGCGCGTTCATCCCACCCCAGCAGAGGGGGTTGGTCGCCGAGCAGTTCGAAGTTCCCCAATACGACGCCCTCGGCATCGACGCACACCAGCCGGCCCGACGAGAGGGCGACGACCGCCACGGGCTCTCGCTCGATGAGTCGAATACGGAGGGCGTTCGGCAACAAGCGAGCGACGATAGCGTCCTTGATGAGCGGTTCTCTCATCAACCTCTGACGAACCTCTCCCAGATGACCTTCCATGACGTTACTGCCGAAGACCTGGCGCGCCAGCGCTTCGGCCTGGTCAATGGGATATCGGTTGTTCCC
>RFHM01000472.1 GCA_003696865.1 Acidobacteriota bacterium
GACCACCGAACAGGTGGTGAGAGCGGCGGCCAGCTCGGGGATGCTCAATCCACCCAGAATGATGGGGCGTATCGGGAGCTGCTTGCCGATCTCCCGTATCCATCTGGACCGCCGTTGACCTTCCAGCAGAAGGAGATCAACGTTGAGATTGTGAATGAGCCGCGCGCCCAGGTCGATGAATTGAGCCGGTGGCCAGCGCCGCGAGAATTCGCGCTGGCCGGGATGGAGACCGACCAACAGTCGCCCTCGCTGAAGTCGAGAGGCCAATCGTCTCTCAATCTGCGCGCGCGCTTCCCGGGGCGGCGTCAGCCGGGGTTGGCGGTTTTCAGCCACAACGCCGAGAGGGCGGAGGACATCCAGATAGCGGTCTACAAGGTGCTTCCTCACATCTTCCCGTGGCGGATGAAGGTTGAACAGGAAAGGTAATGGGCGTCCCGGTCGCCGTGCCGCCAGCCGCCACGGGGCGCGCGAGAGCCAGGCGAGAACATTCGTCTTTCCCACGGAGTGAAAATCGATGGTCAGATCATAGCCACCGTGCCGTAAGGCCTGAATGAGGCGAATCCACTCATAAACCACCCAGGGCTTGACGGCTTCGTGCCAATCGATGCTCGCCACAGCGAGGACGTCGCTCACCGTCGAGGTCATGGTTGCCACCAGACATCCCGCCGTCGTGGACGCCAACGTGATGTGGGAGTGAGCAAACCGGCGATGGAGCGCTTCGATCGCCGGGAGGCTGAGAATCACTTCGGCCAGTTGTCCGAAGTGGAGGATGAGGATGCGACGAGGCGGATAGGAATGAGACGGCGTTGGTGTCGGAGTCCGCGCGTTCATTGATGTCCGGGTGGAGCGGGCGAGCGCCGATAGACCTTGGTGCTGGTGGCGAATTCAGGGTAAGGACGACCCGCGCCCAAGGCCGTCAGTTCTTCGCGGAGGCGGGCTTTGAGTTGGGATTTCACCCGGGCGGTGAATCGAGCGCTTCGCTGCTCGCTGTAATGTTCGGCCAACATCATCATGCGTTGCCAGGAACTCTCCAGTTCGTCGGCCAGACTGGAGATGCGCGTGATGTCGTACGGCACGGCCACGGCGTCCACACCAATGCGAGCGAATACCGAGAGGTAGCGGGCCGTGGCCCAATCGGGTACCAGCAGACGCCGCCGCCCAATTTTCAATTCAATGCCCAGGAGCGTGTAATTGATCTCCACCGATCCCTTGTGATTGCTGGCTCCCAGTGGATAGCGGCGCGTGCGACCGGTGAGAATGTGCTCGCCGTATATGCGAGGGATCCACTGCTCGCCCAGTGTCGCGCGAACGCGCTCGACGACCTCGTGGATGGTTGGTTGACGCGATCTGCCCATGATCGCTCTCTCGTTCTTCGTCTTCGTTGGTTGATCCGATCTCAAATGTCATCGGATTGGTTCACGTCCGACGACTGGCGTCGGATCATGAAATCTTCCGGCTCCACGCCCAGCGCATCGGCCAGACGCGTATAGTAGTTGAAGAACCCGGTCACCTGAGCCACATTCAGAATATCCTCGTCGCTCAATCCACGAGCGCGCAGTTGATCGATGGTCGATTGATCGATGCGATGGACGTCCCGGGTGATCATGACGGCAAAATCGAGCATGGCCCGCGTACGTTCATCGAGAGGGGCTCGCCGATAATCGGTTTTGATCTGTTCGACGAAGCGGTCATCGCCGGTGACTTGACGGAGATCCTCCCCGTGGGCCTCCGTTCAGTAGAAGCAGTCATTCGTCTTGGAGACGACGACGGCAATCATTTCTCGTTGGGCGCGCGTCAGACTCGATGGCCCGAACATGATCGCCTTATACAGCCCAATCGAAGCTTCCAGCACGCGTGGGTTCAAACTCTGAATGCGAACGATGTTGAAGATGCGCCCAGCCCGCTTGATGGCCGCATCGTATTGCTGCTTCAACACACCTTGAGCGTCTTCGGGCGGAATCGTCTTAATCCAGGCCATAGAGCAATCATGGCTTTGATTGCCGGTATCTGTCAAGCGACGGCGCGCCGCGTGAAAGTGGGTCGCCCTCAGGAGCGCGATGGGGTAGCTCGGTGCGGGCGCCCCAAGAACACTCCTTCAGCGCGGATATGCCCGTTGCCCAACTCGTCGCCATCACGGCTTGACGGTGAGAGGCCTGGTGGCCATACCGAAGTTGGCTCTGCTGGGGTCCATGGCCAGCACTTCCAGGTCGAACGTTCCGGCTTGCGTCGGCGTGAGCCGTCCTTCATACGTGCTCATCCGACCGGCGTAGCGGAGAGGCACTTCTTTGACGACCTTCCCATCGCGCACCAACCGGGCGACGATCTCGTATTTTTGTGAGTCCCACAGCCCTCCGGGCTGCGTGGGGCACCCTCACATCATCCGCACCGTGGCGCGGATGAGGAGTGGCTCGCCGACGTGGGCTTCCGCTTCATCGGATGGAGCCTCCAGCGTCACGATGAATCCATGAAGCGTGAGCACGATGCCGTCGCCGAGCACGTCTTTGCCGGGGACGAGGAGTAGCGTCTTGGACGCTCGTTGAATAGCCTGCGGATAGCCGAGAGGCCCTTCGGCCACTACCTCCACCACAGTGGGGCGCGTCAACATGAGGGTCGCCAAGAATCCCGCTGCGCCCGGGGTGTCATAAACGGGCGTTCCGCGCTTCCTCGGCTCGATCATGATTCGGTTCGTATCTCCGGAGCCGCCTTTTTGAATACCTTGGGCCAGAATCTTCCCCGTGCGCGCATCGCGGATGATCACTCGGGCGCCACCGACGTGATCGGAGAGAATCTTGGCATCCTGGGAAACGACTCGAACCATGACTCGGGTGGGGATGGCCGGGGTCTGGGCCGGCACCGCCGCGTCACCCCAGATCGCGGCCGCAACGAGCGCCGCACCGATGATGCCGAAACGTGGATTGAACATCATTATTCTCCTCGATGGCTCAGAGTATCGGGTGTCGGTTCGATTTCTTCTGGTTCAGAAGCCCACAGCCTGACCGCCGCGTCGTCCGTCCGCAGCTCCCAGTCGCATGCCCGTCTCAGGATCGATCATCACTCCTTGGGCATCTCCCATGTATCGCGGGCGGTCGATGAATGTATGACCGCGCCGTTTCAGTGCTTCTATAGTGTCGCGGGAGAGACCAAAAGGTTCATAAACGATGCGATCGGGCAGCCATTGGTGATGCACGCGAGGCATGTCAATGGCTTGCTGGATGTTCATGTGGAAGTCGATGATGTTGAGAATGACCTGCAAGACCGTGTTGATGATCGTCGGACCGCCCGGACTGCCGACGGCGAAGTATGGGCGTCCATCCTTGAGAACGATTGTCGGTGTCATCGCCGAGAGCGGGCGCTTTCGGGGAGCGATGCTGTTGGCTTCGCTTTGGATCAATCCGAATTGATTGGGCACGCCGGGCTTGCTGGTGAAGTCGTCCATCTCGTTATTCAACAGGATACCCGTGCCGTGAGCGACCACGCCGCTGCCGAATCCGCTGTTCAGCGTGTAGGTATTGGAGACGACGTTCCCCGCGGCATCGACGATGGTGTAGTGCGTCGTTTGTTCCGATTCATAAGGAAGCGGATTGCCGTGTCCGATCTTCGTGCTGGGCGTGGCCCGCTTCATATC
>RFHM01000473.1 GCA_003696865.1 Acidobacteriota bacterium
CTTTCACAATGGTCCACCAAACGCTCGAAGGGACGACCGGGATGGGATGCGGGCAGGACGTCACACACCCTTCAGGAGCTCCCGCCGCACCCAATCCAGGGCGAGGAGCGTCGTCAACTCCCTGACGCGCTCGCGATCGCCGGGGATATGAAACCGCTTATGGCGGATGTCTCCCTTCCAATCCAACCCGACGTAGACGAGGCCCACCGGCTTCTCAGGAGTTCCCCCACTCGGGCCGGCGATACCCGTCACTCCGATCCCGATATCCGCGTGCAGTCGTTCTCGAACCCCTCGCGCCATGGCCTCAGCAACTCCCGGGCTGACCGCTCCGGCGCGACGAATCAGCGCTTCGGCGACGCCCAACAATTCGACTTTGGCTTCATTCGAGTAGGCGACGATCCCGCCGACGAAGTAATGGGAACTCCCGGGAATATCGGTCACTCTTTTGGCGATGAGGCCCCCCGTGCAACTCTCGGCCACAGCCAGCGTCAACCGTCTCTCGGTCAACTGCTTCCCCACGACTCGCTCCACCGACTCGCCATATCGAGAGACGAGGTGCTCCCCTAGTCGTTCCTCGAGCTTGACGGCGAGCTCATCGAGCATCCGCTCGGCCTCCTCGGTCGTTCGGGCCCGCGCCGTCAGATGGATTTCCAACCCCGCTAACGAGGAGATGATCGTCGTCGCCGGATTCTCATATTGGGTGTAGACGGGGGCGATGCGATCATCGAGAGCCGATTCGGTGATACCCGCGACCCGCAACGTCCGTCGCACAATACGGTCTCCCGAAGATCGCGCCGCCAACCGTGGTCGAACATGCCGCTCAAACATCGGCTTCATCTCGCGCGGTGGACCGGGCAAGAGGAAGACGAGTTTCGTCCCCTCTTCGATGAACAATCCCGGAGCCGATCCCACACTGTTGTCCAGGACGTGAGCTCCCGAGATCACGTCTGCCTGACGGGCATTATTCGGCGTCATGGACAACCCATACCGTTGGAATCGTCGCCGGAGTTGTTCGAGCAGATCTTCATCCCGATACAACGGTCGCTCTAACGCCTGGGCGAAGGCCTCTCGCGTCAGGTCGTCTTCGGTTGGTCCCAGCCCGCCAGTGGCGATGAGAACGTCAGCGCGACCGAGGGCGTGGCGTATGTGCTCGACCAAGGTCTCCAGATCGTCCCCAATGATCGCTTTCATCCTCACCACGATGCCCAATTCGTTCAACTGCTCGGTGAGCCAGAGCGAATTGGTATCCACGCGGTAGGGCGTCAATAATTCCGATCCGATGGCGATGATTTCGGCTCGCAGAGGTCGTCTCTCACCCATAGCCTCAGAGCATACTCGATGACCAGAGAAGCTGCAAAGCGAGGGCGGTATAAATCCCGGCGGCCAGATCATCGGCGACCACGCCGACGCCCCGCTTCAGCCTCTCCAGTCGACGGATGGGCGGCGGCTTCACGATATCGAAGAAGCGAAACAGGAGGAAGCCGATGAGAAGGAACAGAGGATCTCCGTGGAGAGGGCCGGTGACCAGGGGGATGGCCACATTCGTCGGTAACCACAATGCGACAAACTGTCCCACAATCTCGTCAATGATGATGAAGGATGGATCGGCCTCGTGCTGCCTCTTCTCCACACATCCTGACGCCCACACTCCGAGAAGACCGAGTGCGGCGGCGAGCATCAACCCGCCGAAAAAAGAGCGCCCCCACAGCCAGAACAGCCCTACTCCGAGGATGGACCCGACCGTACCTGGAGCCCAGGGCACATAACCGGCGCCGGCGCCCGTGGCGACGAACAGAGCCACCCGATCGGAGATCGAGGCGTTCGAACGCGCTGGCCGCACCGTGTCGCTCAAATGATCCTCCCCACGAGGTCGTAGGCGAACCCTTCGGTGATTTCGACATCCACAAACTCGCCGATGCCGAGGGCCCTCCCTTCGGGAACATCGTTGATCAGGACGCAGCCGTCGATCTCCGGCGCTTGAGAGGCCATTCGCCCCTGCAACAGGAGATGCGATTCCTCCGAGTATCCCTCCAGCAGCACTTTCACCCGCTGCCCGACGCGTTGCTTGTTTTTCTTCAGCGAGATCTGCGCCTGCACCTTCATCAGTCGCTTCTGGCGCGCGCGAGCCACCCGGGCCGGGACTTTATCCCGATGCTCGAAGGCCGGCGTCCCTTCCTCATCGGAATAGATGAACACGCCGACGTGATCGTATTCGACCTGGCGCACATGGTCGAGCAATTGTTGAAAGTCCTCCTCCTCTTCCCCTGGATATCCGACGATGAAGCTCGTTCGAATGGCGGCCTGGGGAACGCGCCGTCGAATCCGATCGATGAGGCGCTCCAGGGTCTTTCGAGATCCCCCGCGCCGCATGCGACGGAGAATGCGCTCGCTGACATGCTGAAAAGGGATATCGAAATAGTTACACACGCGCTCTTCCGAGGCGACGACATCGAGCAACTCATCGGTGACATGATGTGGGTATCCGTAGAGAAAGCGAATCCACTGAAGCCCATCGATGCGCGCCAATCGTCGGAGAAGTCGAGCCAATCCATTGACCAGTCCCATATCCTGCCCATAGTGCGTCGTATCCTGGCCCACCAAAACCACTTCCCGGACGCCACGCGCGGCCAAGGCTTCTGCCTCTCGAACGACGGAATCGATCGGGCGACTGCGCATCGGGCCGCGTAATCGCGGGATGATACAGAAATCGCAAGTGTGATCACATCCTTCGGCGATCTTGATATATGCTGTGTACCCGGGCGTGGCGAGCACTCGAGGAGTCGCGTGATCGTAGAGATAGTAGCGCGAGCGAGAGGATGGGACGACGCGAGCGTCCTCCTCGGTAATGGCCCGGAGAATGTCTTCCACCTGGTTGGTTCCCAGGACGGCGTCGATCTCGGGCATCTCTTGAAGGAGTACATCCCGATAGCGCTCGGCCAGACAGCCGGCCACGATGAGCTTTCGACACCGGCCCGTTTTCTTCAATTGGGCCATCTCCAGGATGGTCTCGATAGACTCCTCTTTCGCCGGATTGATGAATGCACAGGTATTGACGACGATGATCTCCGCCTCTCGCTCATCGGCGGTGAGTTCATATCCATCGGCCCTCACCAATCCCATCATCACTTCGGTGTCCACCAGGTTCTTGGGACAGCCTAAGCTCACAAAACCGATCTTGGTCATATTCGAACCTCGCTCTCCTCGCCGATGACGCAGAGCTCTCGGCGGCCTCAGCCCATATCGCCCCGGGACCCCACCGTTCCCCGGGATGAGTCAGGGAGCGCCGCCCACTGTGTAAAAGGCAAGTATACTGAAAGAGGCGCGCTTTATCTAGAGGCGATCCCTATGCTACTTTATTATACGTGGAATGGAAACGGAAGCCTCTCCAGATCGGCCATCTCTTCCACATCCCGTTGAAAATCAGCTATGGGTGGTTTCCCGTATTCGTCCTTCATGATTACGCCATCTCCGTACACTATCTTCCCTGGCATTTTCCTCATCTCCCTCAGTACCAGGCCTGGGGATTAGGAACGCTCACCACATTGCTCCTGTTCCTCTCGGTCCTCGGACATGAATTGGGCCATGCTTTGATGGCCCGCGCCGAGAGGCTTCCCATCCAGGATATCACGCTTCATCTTTTCGGCGGGCTGACCCGATTCAGGCGGGAAACCTCCTCTCCATTGTCCGACTTCAAGATCGCCGTTGCCGGGCCGGCGGCGACCTTCCTTCACGCCGTGGTCTTCTTCCTGTTGAACGTAGGGGCCGTCAACCTTCTGGCATCTCGGCCAGCGGCACTGGTCACAAACTACCTGGCCCTGGTCAACGTGATCCTGGCCCTGTTCAATCTCCTACCGGGATATCCATTGGATGGAGGCCGCATGCTTCGCGCCTGGCTCTGGCATCGCCATGGGGATTTTCTCCGAGCCACGCGCTGGGCGATTCGTGCCGGCCAAGGAATCGCTTTTTTCCTCATCGGTATGGGAACCTTCTGGATTCTCACCTGGAAGACGGGCGATGATATCTTCATCGGCATCTGGTTCGTTCTGGTGGGCATCTTCCTCCAGGATGCCGCTCAGAGCAGCAGAGAGCATCTGCCACCAGAGGTGAGCGTCCATCGGCTTCGAGTGGCCGATGTCATGAGGCCGTCGATTGCGGTCGCCCCCGAGATGACCGTGGAGCAGCTCATCTGCGATATCCTGCCTCACCATCGACAAACGGCCTTTCCGGTCTCCCGGGATGGGAGGCTCCATGGGATAGTTTGCCTGGAACATCTTCGGTCTATCCCTCGCGCTCGATGGTCCGAGGTGACCATGGCGGAAATCATGATCATCGTCAATCCCAAACTCTTCGTTCATCCCCACACCCCGCTCGTCCGAGCCGAATCGCTGTTACGAGAGAACAGGATCGGCGTGGCTGCCGTCCTGAGCGATCAAGGATATCTGGTCGGCCTCATCAGACTCCAGGACATCCATCGCGGACGGGCCCAGAAAACGCGCTCCAATTCCCCCGTATAGGCCGAAGTTGAGGGGTTTGGTGCTTGATTCCCCAGAGGGCGGGAGCCATAATAGAAAAGATGGCTGTTTCGAACATGTTCGGGCACAATCCGGTTCGAGATCTCGTCGATATCCTGGCCGTCGCATTCATCATTTATGGGATCTTGAAGCTGATCAAAGGCACTCGCGGCGTGCAGATCATCTACGGACTGTTGGCCCTCGCCCTCATCTATTTCCTGGCCCGACGTTATGAACTGTTGACCTTGGACTTCCTGCTGCGCAATGCCTGGCCCTATGTAGGATTTGCCATCATTGTGATCTTTCAGTCGGAGATTCGCTCAGCTCTCATTCATTTCGGGAAATACTTGCCTCGCCCGTTTGGCTTCCGCGAGGCGGTGATTTCCGAGGATGAGATGCTCTACGAGGAGGTCATCCTCGCCGTCACGACCTTGGCTGCGGAACGGATTGGGGCGCTGATCGTCTTTGAGCGCGATGTCAAGCTGGAGAATTACATGGAGACAGGCGTGCGCTTGGATGCCCGGCTCTCTTACGACCTGCTGGTCACGCTGTTCAACCCGCGCGCGCCGCTCCACGATGGAGCGGTCATCATTCGTGGTGATCGGATTGCGGCAGCCAGTTGTTTCCTCCCCTTGACGATGAATCCCTATCTCTCCCAGGAACTCGGCACGCGCCACCGTGCGGCCATCGGTATCACCGAAGACAGTGATGCCGCGGTCGTGGTTGTCTCGGAGGAGACGGGCATCATCTCTTTCGCTCTCAGAGGAGAGATCAAGCGACACATGGACGCCGCTCGCCTGCGAGCGGCGCTCCAGCAAACACTGCTGCCTGGTCGCCGTTCATTGGCCGCTCGCGTTCGCGCTCGGATGGCCAAGGGCAGGAGAGTCGCGGGAAGCGAAACCGATCAGTCAGAATCCCTCACCGCCACCCAAAGCGTGGTCACCGCCCAGAGCGCCATATCCGGAGAATATCAGGATGAGTGACACGAGCTGGGGGGAGAAGGTCAAGCTCATCATCTGGATCTTCCTCGATGGGCTGGAACGGTTTTTCACGCAGAACAAGCTCCTCAAATTACTCTCCCTCGCCCTGGCATTCCTCATCTGGTTCACCGTCTCGACCCAGGAGCAGGGCGATCGACTGCTTCAAGACGTCCCGCTCCGCGTCCTTCACAGTCCAACCACCATCATCACCAATGTGGTCCCCAAAGCGGTGAACGTCCGCGTCCGCGGGCCGCTGGCCGTAGTCAACGATCTCGACCCCGAAGGCATAGAAGTCATTGTGGACGTCAGCGAATTGGATCCCGGCAATTACGTCATCGGGCCCGAGGAAGTCCATCACATTCCGTCCACGGTGGAAGTCCGACAAATCGATCCCCCCTATATCCCCATCAACCTGGAGCGCAAGATCGTTCGCGATCTCCCGGTATCCCCACAGATTGTGGCCGGTCAGTTGCCCTCAGATCGCGTGATCATTGGATCCACAGTTGAGCCTTCGACGGTCCAACTGGCCGGCCCGGAATCAAAGGTGAATCGGATCGAGCATCTGGTCACCGAACGTATCGTCATCCCCGAAAATGCGGCTTCTCAACACACGTTCTTGGTCAACGTCGTCCCTCCCGGTCAACACATGACCATCACACCGGCTCGCGTGAAGGTCACCGTGACGATCGACGAGGTGGTGGAAAAGCGACTCGATCATCTCACCCCCAAACGGCCACCGCGAGTACGAATCCCATCGGGGACATCATTGAGCGTCACACTGAGAGGACCACGCACATTCCTTGACAAGATCGGACCCGACGATATTATAGTGAGCGTCAATGTGGCTGGACTTTCTAGAGGCGAACATGAGGTCACGCCATCGATCGCGCTTCCGGACGAGTTTCGAGATTGGGTTCAGGTCATCGCCATTGAGCCCCCGAGTCTCACCGTCCGAGTCCGGTGATGGGGAGGCAAAGGATCATTGATGGGATCGCTATTCGGTACTGACGGTATTCGTGGAGTGGCAGGCTCGTACCCGCTGGATACGCCGACCATATACGCTTGCGCACAATCGTTGGTTCTCCACCTGGAGCGCCGTCTGGGGCGGCCGCCGCGCATCGTCATCGGTCGAGATCCGCGCGAATCCGGACGATGGATCGAGGGCATCCTCATTCGCGGGATGCTCGATCACGGCGCTGACGTGGTGAGCGCGGGAGTGATCACCACGCCGGGAATCGCCTACTTGACGCGGACTCAGGCTTTCGACGCTGGCGTGGTCATCTCCGCTTCTCATAATCCCGTACCCGATAATGGCATCAAACTCTTCTCTCACCGGGGAATGAAGTTCGACGACGCGTTCGAGCGATTGATCGAAGAGGATATGGAACGAGTCCCCGAGCCGCCGAAAACGATCGTTTCTCCCTGGTTGGATAGTGATGAGTCCCTGCGTCGCTCGTATATCGGATACCTCATCGACGAAATCGGGCGAGGATTGGACTTATCGGGATGGAGGATTGCATTGGATTGCGCTAATGGAGCCGCCTCGGAAATCGCCCCTCGAGTCTTTGAAGCGCTGGGCGCGGAAGTCACATTGTTCGCTGCCGAACCCGACGGGAAGAATATCAATCGGGGATGTGGCGCTGTGCATATCGAGGTCCTCGCCGGACGGATGGCCGATGCCTCCTGGGACCTGGGAATCGCCTTTGATGGAGATGCCGACCGCGCCGTGTTCGTCGGATCGGATGGCCGCGTGTTCGACGGGGATCAGACGCTCTACGCCATAGCTCTCCAGATGAACGCCAGAGGCCAATTGGCCGGAAACCTGGTCGTCGCCACGGTGATGAGCAATTGGGGCTTGGAGAAGGGATTGCGCGAGCA
>RFHM01000474.1 GCA_003696865.1 Acidobacteriota bacterium
CGATGATGATCTTCCGAGCCATGGTGACCTCCACGAAGCTCATTGAGTATAGTCGCTTTCGCGGCCGAAGAGAAGCCTTGATCGATGAGGTCATGCGCCCGTCCCCCACCTCGGCCGAGCGACGAAGCGAGATCGGCTCGAGGTTGCTTCTCGCAGTGTGGTGAGAGGGGTCGCTCTGGTTGCCTCCCACCAGGTAACGAAAGCGATCGAGCCTCGGCGGCCTGCAACGCTGCGCCGTCTCCCGGACGCCCAGTGCAGAAGGCGACGCGCCCGCTCGGCGCACCGATGCCGGATGGGGAAGTCGAGCCGTCGAGCTCTCCGGTTGAAAAAATGAGGTGAGGATGATAAAGTAGCCCCTTCGTGAATTCACCGGGAGGGTCAGCGGATCGGTCACCTATGATGATGCACCGGGCATTGAGATGGAGTGACGCAGTGGATCGTTTTAGCGTCATCATCGGCGATGGGGAGACCAGACCGGGGAAGGACCGGACGGATTTCCAGGACTGAGGAGCACGAATCGATGCAAGCGGTGATTCTCGCCGGAGGAAAAGGGACGCGATTGCGGCCACTCACCATCCATACGCCCAAACCCATCGTCCCGGTGGTCAACCGACCATTCTTGCTCTACCAGATCGATCTGCTCAGTCGGCCGCAGATCAAAAACCTCATTCTCTGCCTCTCCTATCAACCGCGAAAAATCGAAGAACTGCTCAGCGATGGAAGTCGATTTGGCATTCGCATTTCCTATCTGGTGGAAGCCTCGCCGCTGGGTACCGCTGGCGCGTTCAAGAATGCCGAAGAGATGATCGAAGGCACCACCGTGGTGTTCAACGGGGACATCCTCACCGATGTGGATCTGAGCAGAGTCATTGATCAACACCGATCCAGCGGCGCCGTGGCCACCATCGTCGTCACCCCCGTCGATGATCCCATCGGGTATGGCGTCGTCGAGATGGCCGATGATGGGCGCGTCACCCGGTTTGTGGAGAAGCCCAGGCGAGAAGAGGTGCATAGTCGTATGGTGAACGCGGGCATCTATGTGCTCGAGCCCACGGTTCTGGAGCACATTCCGGAAGGCCGTCCCTTCTCTTTCGAATACGACTTTTTCCCCAGCTTGTGGGAGAAAGGGGAAGCGTTCTATGCCTACAGGCATGACGGCTACTGGGTGGATATCGGCACGCCGGAGGGATATTTGAAAGGCAATCTGGACGTGCTGAATGGGAGACTCAAATCATACATCCCTCAACGCCCTCCGCGGGGCGAGAAGTTCGATTCTCAGGCTCATCTCGATGACCGCTCTTTCGTTGACCCCTCCTGCATCATTAAAGCCCAGGCCCGCATCGTGAATTCGGTCATTGGCCCCAATTGCTTCATCGAGGAGAAAGCCGAGATCCGCGATTCGGTCATCTGGTCGGCGACGCGCATCGGCGCAGAAGCGCGCGTCTCCCGCTGCGTCATCGGTCGCGGATGTCATGTCGGGCGATCGTCCGTCCTGGACGGTGCCGTCCTCGGCGATAAATCGGTGGTCACCGACTATAGTCGCGTCCGGGCTGAGGTATGAGATCCTCGATCTGAATGCGAGGCCCGTTGGCTTCCATGAAGAGATGTGGCCGCTTCCGTACTTCCTCGGCCCGGATCAGGTGAGTTCGATTGTCCCCCCGCACAACCGCTGAACTTCGGAGATGAGTTCCGGAGAGGGGCGTACCTTGACGAACGGATTCGGCTTCACCGTGGCCAGAAGGCGGTCGGCGATCTCTACCTCGAACACGACCGCACACTCGCCCCGATGCCGATCCATGAGGCCGTAGAGCTGATCCACCTTCGCGGGCGTCATCGCCGCCGATTTCATGTGGACGATCATGGTACGAGCCATCCGTTCGCGCAGCCGTTCGATGTCGATGATCTCTTCGGCCACCAACGTCGCCGCGTTGTCCTGGATGTCCAGCTTCCCTTTGACGACCACCAGCGCATCGGGAGCCAGAGCGAGAGCCGCCGTGGCGTACACATCGGGCCAGACGATGACGCGCAACGATCCATATTGATCCTCCAGACGAAAGATGGCGAAGCGGTCGCCGCGCCGGGTCGTCTTGTGCGAGAGTCCCGTGACCACGCCGGCGATGGTCAGGCGATCCCCTTGACGATGCTGATCGATCGTTTCCGTGGTGGCATCGGTATAGGCGGCGATGTCGGCGGCATGCCGTTCCAGGGGATGACTGGTGACGTAAAATCCCACCGTCTCTTTCTCCCCCGCCAGCCGCTCTTCCAGCGACCACTCATCCAGCGAGGGGAGCGACGGTTCTAATTCCTCGGCCAGACCCGATCCATCGCCGAACAGGCCGAATTGCCCACTCTGGCGCATGCGCTGCAGGCGCGTTCCGAACTCGATGGCTTGATCGATGACCGCGTAGAGTTGACTGCGGTGAAACCCCAGCGAATCGAACGCCCCGGCTTTGATGAGGCTCTCCAGGACGCGTTTGTTCAGCACGTGATGGTCTACGCGCGCCGTAAAATCGAACAACGAACGGAAGGGACCACCTTCGTTCCGGGCGGCGATGATCTGTTGTACGGTCGACATCCCCACGCCTTTGATGGCGGCGAGTCCGAATCGGATGCTGCGACCTCGGGGAGTGAATCCTTCCCTGCTGATATTGACATCCGGCGGGAGAATCTCGATGCCCATGGCGCGGACGCGATTGATGTATTTGACGATCTTGTCCCGATTATTGAGTTCGTTGGACATCACCGCGGCATAAAAGTGCGTGGGATAGTGCGCCTTGAGATAAGCGGTTTGATAGGCCAGATAGGAGTAAGCGACCGAGTGCGATTTATTGAACGCGTAGTCGGCGAATCCTTCGAAGCGGGCCCACAGTCTTTCCAGTTTCTTGCGATCGTATCCCTTGGCCGAAGCCCGCTCCAGGAACCGTTTCTTGTGTTTTTCCAGTTCCTTCCGTTTCTTCTTGCCCATGGCCCGACGCACCAGATCCGCCTCTCCCAGCGAGTAGTCGGCCAGGCGCTGAAAGATGGCCATCAACTGCTCCTGGAAGACGCAGATGCCCAGTGTGCTGCCCATGATCTCTTTCAGTTCCGGGAAGTCGTAGGTGACGCGACGACGGCCGTGGCGGCGCTCGATGAATTCATCGATCATGCCGCTATCGATGGGCCCCGGGCGATAGAGGGCATTCAACGCTGCCAGATCTTCCAGATTCGCGGGCTTGAGCCGACGGCAGATATCCACCATCCCCTGACTCTCGAATTGGAAAATAGCATCGGTGTCGCCCTCGGCGAAGAGCCGGTAGGTCTCCGGATCGTCCAGGGGGATCTCCGAGAGATCCAGGCGCTGACCGGTTTCCGCCTCGATCATCTTCAGGCAATCGTCGATGATGGTCAGCGTGGTCAGGGCCAGGAAATCCATCTTCAACATCCCCGTCTTCTCCAGATCGGTCAGAGCGAACTGCGTAGTGATCTCCCCTTTGGGGCTCTTGTAAACGGGGATCAGATCGTGGAGGGGCTTGGGCGAGATGACCACGCCGGCGGCGTGAATGGACGCATGGCGAGCACAACCCTCCAGTCGCCTGGCCAGATTGATGAGTTCGGCGACCTGGGGATTGGTCTCGATGGCTCGTTGAAGTTCCGGCACTTGCCCGATGGCTTCGTCGATGCTCACGTTTCGTCCCCGAACCGGCGGCGGGATGAGATTGGCGATCTTCTCTACCTCCGAGTACTTCATGTCCAGCGCGCGTCCGACGTCTTTGATCACCGCCCGGGAGGCCATGGTGCCAAAGGTGATGATTTGCGAGACGTTGTCTTGACCGTAGACGCGCTTGACGTAGTCGATGACCTGTCCCCGCCCGCGAACGCAGAAATCGATATCAATGTCCGGCATGGTCACGCGCTCGGGATTGAGGAATCGCTCAAACAGGAGATCGTATTGCAGAGGATCGATGTCCGTGATGCGCAGGCAATAGGCCACCAGAGAGCCGGCCGCCGAACCTCGTCCCGGCCCCACCGGAATGCGTTGCTCTCGGGCGTAACGAACCAGATCCCAGACGATGAGGAAATATCCGGCGAATCCCATCTGTTTGATGATGTTGATCTCGTGATCCAGACGAGCCACGTACTGCTCGTAGTCGCACTTCCGGTCGGGTCGCTTCTGGATTTCTCGCCACCGCTCCTGAAGTCCCTGGCGGGCTACTTTCTCGAAATAGCCATCGATCGTTTCTCCTTCGGGGACGGGGAAGACGGGGAGATAGCCGACGCCGGGAGGCCGGGGAAGTTCGACGTTGCACATCTCGGCAATCTCCAGCGTTCGGGTGAGCGCATCGGGAAAGTCGTTGCCGAACACCTGCCACATCTCTTCGGCCGATTTGAAATAGAGTTGGTCCGATTTGAAGTGGAATCGATTGGGAACGTTGATGTGATCGCCGGTTTGAATGGAGAGAAGCACATCGTGGGCCTTATGATCGTCGCAGTTCAAATAGTGACAATCATTGGTCACCACCAGTGGAATGCCCGTCTTCTTCGAGACCTCGACGAACGCGCGGGCGACTTCGGCTTGCCCCTCGATCCCGTGCCGTTGAACTTCCAGGAAGTAGTTTCCTTTCCCCACGATGTCCTGGAACTCCATGGCTTCCCGCGCGGCATCCTCGATGCGTCCTTGCCGGGCCAGCGCATTGGGAATGCCGGAGAGACATCCGGAGAGGACGACCAGGCCTTTGCTGTATTGTGCCAGGAGGTCTTTATCGATGCGCGGCTTGTAGTGAAACCCTTCCAGATAGGCGAACGAGCTGAGTTTGACGAGATTGCGATAGCCGGTCTCATCGCGAGCCAGGATGACAATATGATGGATGCCCTGTTCGGTCCCTTTGTAGGCCGCGCCCATGCCGCCTTTCTCCTTGCGGTGGCCCAGCGTGATGTATCCTTCCATGCCGAGGATGGGCTTCACCCCGACGGCGCGCATGGCTTCATAGAATGAAATCACGCCGAACAGGTTTCCGTGATCGGTGATGGCCACTGCCGGCATGTTCAGCTCCGCCGCCCGTTTGGCCAACAGGGGAATGCGAATGGCCCCATCGAGAAGACTGTAGTCGGTGTGCAGGTGCAGATGGACGAACTGTTTCACCACGACCCTCCACAACACGTACTCGTATACCAGGCCTCATATATATCAAAATCTTGTAGTCAGGTCAATCCAAATTCCCAGTCCGCAATCGCGCTCTTCGGGCGACGCCACAACGAAGACCGAATGAAGGCGCCGGCGCGTCTTCACGCTCGCCGTTTCTGGCTCGATCTCTTTCCTGAGGAGGACAGGCGCGTCCGTTTGGAGATGACGTCGCCCTCTCGATGAATGATCATGTTCCCGAAAGCATCGATGTCGAGACGAAATCCCGGGGGGATGAAGGTCGTCGAGCTGTATTCGGCGATGATGGCCGGTCCTTGCAATCGATATCCGACCGGCAACTGGTCGCGATCATACACGGGCAAGCGCTGGAATCTTCCGGCGAGAAACACCCATGCGGAGCGAGGCACAGGCGCTCGATCGATGACCGTGGGGGCGGCGGTGAACCGGGGCTTGGTCACGCGCCCGATACACCGGACGCGCGCCGAGACGATCTCGGTCGGCCGACGAGGATCGGCATATCCGTAACGGAGCTGATGGGCCCGGTGGAAATCGTCGAGCAAGTGATCGCTCCAAGGCACCTCCAGTTCGAACGACTGACCCTGATACCGCACGGTGCAGGAGCGTTCCACCTTGACCTTCCGCGGATCGAAGCCCTCGGCGGTCAACTCCCTGAGGCCTCGCGCTTCCAGTCGTCGAAATGCGCGCTCCAGTCGAGCGCTCCTCAGCTCATCGCCGGGAAGCATGACCGTCTGAGAGTAATCCTTGTGCACGTCGGCCAACAGCATACCCAATGCCGAGAGCGTTCCCGGACTCATCGGTACGATGATCCGGTTGATCCGAAGCGCTTCGGCGAGGGCGCACACGTGGAGCCCTCCGGCGCCGCCGAAGCAGACGAGCGTGAAGTCGCGCGGGTCGTAGCCGCGTTCGATGGAGATCTTGCGGAGCGCCCGTTCCATATTGGCATTGGCCACGCTGATGATCCCCAGGGCGGCGTGCTCTCGCCGCACCGGCCGGCCCGAGGCTCGGGAGAGTTGCTCGGCGAATCGATCCATATACAATGTCGCGCGATCGACATCGAGCGGCATCTCCCCTCCCAACAACGCGCGTCCGCCGAAGCGACCCAGAATCAAGTTGGCGTCGGTGACCGTGACTTGCTCTCCCCGACCATAACACACCGGGCCAGGATCGGCGCCCGCGCTCTCCGGGCCGACGCGCAGCGCGCCTCCGGCATCGATATGGGCGATAGACCCACCGCCGGCACCCACCGTGTGGATGTCGATCACCGGAATGGCTATCGGCAGTTCGGCGATCCGCGCTTCCTGCGTCGTGGGGGCTTCTCCGATGCAAAGGGCCACATCGGTGGACGTTCCGCCCATATCGAACGTCATGATGCGGCGAGTCGCTCGTTTCTCGGCGATGGCCAGCGCTCCCACGACGCCACCGGCCGGTCCCGACAGGATGGTGCGCACCGGTTCGATGGCCGCTCGTTGCGCCGAGATCGACCCGCCACTCGATTGCATGATGCGCAGTTGACGAGCGGCGCGTTTCGTCCGGGCGTTGGCCCCTCGTCGCTGCCACCGGGCGATCCCGTGGAGTAACCTCTTCACGTAGCGACTGACCAGCGGCATGACATACGCGTTGATGACCACCGTAGACGTGCGCTCGTACTCGCGATATTCGGGCAGGATGCGGTGGGAAGCGGATACGGCCACACCGAGGCGCGTCATGGCTCGCTCCAGCCGACGTTCGTGTTCTGGATTGGCGAAAGAGAATAACAGGCAGATGGCCACGCTCTCGACGCGCGATCGCGCGACGGCCGCCGCGAGCCGATGCACCTCGTCATCGCCGAGCGCTACGATGACGTCGCCCCTCGGTCCGATGCGCTCGCGAGCGCCGAACCGAAGGCGAGCGGGGACGAGCGGCGGTCGTCGCTCCACCATCACATCGTACAGTCGCGGTCGAGCCTGACGGCCGATTTCCAGGACATCTTCGAAGCCGGCCGTGGTGATGAGCGCCGTGCGTGCGCCTTTTCGTTCGAGAAGCGCGTTGGTGGCTACCGTGGAACCATGTACGATCTCCATTTCTGCGCCAGGCCACATCTGGCCGATACGTTCCAATCCGGCGAGTACAGCTTCGGCGGGATCGTGCGGTGTGGAAGGGATCTTGAAGTGGTGAAGCCGCCCTTGGACGATGATCACGAAGTCGGTGAACGTTCCTCCGGTATCCACGCCCACCCTGACGCGTCGTATACGACCGCTACTCATCGTTGGCCCTAGCTTGTAGCATTGATCGGTTGAACTGTCAAATGGAGTGAGGTGAGTGAAAGGAACCGATGCCTCCTGTCGAGGGCGAGTCGCTGGGTTATTGGGCTGCGGGAGATGGACGCCGTGGAAAGGAGAGTCGGCGCTCCCGGTCCCGGCCGGGACCGGGAGCGCCGAACGGTCCGTGCGCTCGGACGAGTCAGAATTCGTACCGCAGCGCGAATTGAATGACCCGTGGATCGAAGGTATCGCTGAATTCGCCGAACCGGGCCGGCACATCGAAAGGTTGGAGGCTGACGCTGTCGCCGTCGAAGTTCACGTTGTTGAAGGCGTTGAACATCTCGAACCGGAATTGCAATCGATGGCCTTCCCAGGGCATGGGAATGTTCTTCAGGATACCCAGATCGACGTTGAAGAAATCATCCAGCCGGAGGATGTTGCGCGGCCCCGTTTCGCCCGCCCGCTGAGTGCGGAAGTTGCGTCGCGCCGCATCCTTGTCCGGAAAGATGCCCGGATTCCCATCGTTATTGATGCCCACCTTCGTCTTGACCGGACCCAATGGCACGCCGTTTCCGGTCAGGAAGTAGTTGGTGGCGAAGTTGAATCCGGTGCCCACGTCGCTCGGCAGGCCCGTCTGGTAACGGACGATGCCGGAAAGCTGCCAACCGCCGAGGACATAATTGGCCCAGGACGGGATGCCGCTCAAGAGCGAGCGATTGTGTCCGATGGGGAGCTCCCAGAGGAAGTTGGCGTTGAACTGCTGCCGAATGTCAAAATCGGACGGCGCCCGCGACGCCTTGGTATTGAAAGCGTCCAGGATGACGCCGCCGAACTGGGCGACGTTGGTGACCGCCGTCGATTCATTATCCGTGGAATGGGCCCAGGTGTAGTTGAAATCGAACTGCAACCCCTGGCTGAATCGCTTGCGCACGGTGAGTAGCATGGAATGGTACGTGGAGAAACCGGCATTGAACCAGGTGGGCATGCTGCTGTTCTGCAGAGCGAAGAACGTGTGGCATCCGAACTTGGCGATGCACAACGTGCGATCCAGGAAGTGGAGGATGTCACCTTCGCTCTCCGGAATGAACTGCATCACCCAGGCCAGATTGGCCGATGCCGATCCGGGAATGAAGAAATCTTTCAGATCGGGGAACATGTTCTCGGCATAGGGAATGGTCGGCACGATCCCGGGATTGGCTTCGATGTCCGGTTGCCGCACGCCGGAGTTCCACAGATCGCGAATGATGCCCGCCGCATCGACCCAGGTCTGACCGGACGCCGGATCGACCAGGTGAATGAGCGGCGATGAGATGTCCAACTGCGCGGGCAACTTCCGGCCAAATCGTCCGGCATAGCCGATCTCCACCGTGATGTCGCGGGCGACTTCGCGAGCGTAGGAGAAATTGACCGTGTACGAGTAGGGCGAGACCAGGTTCTGATTGATGCCCAACGTGCTGTTGATCACGGCGAAGTTCACCGGCGGCGTGTTGGGGAAGCCACCGGGCGGCGCTTCGGGCAACGCGGGGAAGCTCCCATTGAATCGTGGCGCCGTCTCGAAATCGAACGTGTCGGGGAACCCTACGTCGGTGGCCACGCCAATCGATCCGATGCGGTCGAACTGAACGATCAACTGACCGGCGAGGCGATCATAGACGACGGCGAATCCGCCGCGAAACACCGATTTCCCCTCGCTGCCCAGGAGTCGCGCCAGCACGCCGTTCTTGAAGTTTGGACTCCAGGCGAACGAGAACCGCGGCGCCAGATCGTTCCAGTCCGGTCGATACCAGCTATCCTTGCCGTTCACTTTCCCGTTCAGATCGTAGGTGAGCATGGTGCTCCGATTGCTGGGGATGCCTTGCAGTCCGTTACTGTAGCGCTCGAAGAAGAAATCATCCAGGTCGCGAGTGGGCGAGACCTGAAATCCCGTCGTCTCGTAAGGCGGCTCGAAGTACCCGTAACGAATTCCCCAGTTGATGGTGAGGTTGGGCCGCACGCGCCAGGAATCCTGGACGTAGAATTCGTACTCGTTGGCGGCGAACTCGCGGTCTTGCGAGGCTCCCAGTGGTAGGGGATTCCCGTTCTTGTCGAACTGGACGGTGAAGTCCACATCGCTGATCGTCCCCAGTAGAGCCATGCTGGCGCGAATCACCGGCGTTTGATTGGACGTGCCCTCGATGGCCAGATCGGGATTTCCTTCCTTCTCCTGAATGAAGGCATTGATGCGGTCCACGATCTCGCTGCCCAATCCGAACAACGCGCCGTTGTTGATGATGAATCGCGCAAACGAATCCTGGAAAGAGAACCGATCGTTCCGGATGAACCGGAAGTTGATGCCCGTTTGAATGGTATGGTTTCCGCGAATATACGTCAGGTTATCGATGATATTGTGGACCGGCACCTTGCGACCGAATGGCCGTGCCGGACTCACCCCCGAGTAATCGGGTTGATCCAGACTGCGCACGAACAGAACGTTGCCGCCGCGCCCCGTGCTCTCGATTCCCTGACGCGTGAAGCCCCAGGTGAACGTGTTGACCAGCGTGGGCCGAAATGCCGCCGTGTAGGTGGTGGAGAAACCGCGGCTGTTGTTCAGCACATTGGATTCCGCCGGTTGCCCGGGGAAAGGAGCCAGTTTGTTGTCGTCATTGTTGTCGGCCAGCGTCCCTCGCCAGTACACGCTGTGGCGACCATCTCGGGTGAGATTGAAGTCGAATCGCGCCACATACGCTTTGCGGTCGATGGAGAAGGGCGCATTGAAGCGAAAGCCGGTGAAATTCAAGCCACGATCCAGGCCCAGATCGGGATCGTTGCCCACCGGATACCGCTGGAAGAGTTGCAACATCGCCGGACTGGCACCAATGCCCAGCGGATCGACCATGGCCAGTTCCTCCGGCGTCAACGTGCGAATGGCTCCGTCATTGGTCCTGAAGGTGAGAACCCCTCGCTTCATGGCTTCGGTGGGAACGGCGCGCGTCTGAGCCGCGCCGCTGGCGTCGCGGCGTCCCTCGAAGTTGACGAAGAAGAAGGCGCGGTCTTTCACGATGGGACCGCCGACGGCCACGCCGAACTGATTGCGGATGAGGGCCTCGCGCTCGATCCCGTTGGCGTTGTTGAACCAGCGGTTGGCCGCCGTGACCGTGTTCCGATGAAACCAATAGACGGCTCCGTGAAACTCGTTCGTGCCGCTCTTGGTGACCAGAGCCACCTGTCCGCCGCTGGAACGTCCTTGATCGGCATTCACCCCCACGGTGGTCACTCGGAACTCCTGTACCGAGTCGAGCGGAATGGGGAGCACGCTCTCGAATGCTTCGGGATTCTGCTGATCATTGACGTCTACTCCGTCCAGAGTGACGTTGTTCTGGTCTTCGCGGGCGCCCAGAACCTGGCCCGACTGATTGACGCCCGGCTGCAGGCTCAACAACTGCACCACGTTGCGAGTCAGCAGAGGGAGCTCGCGAACTTGCACCTCGCTGAAACTGTTGCCCACCGAGGCGTCGGAAGTGTTGACGATGACTTCTCCGGTCACTTCCACCGTCTCCACGATCTCACCCACTTCCTCAAACTGCAGATCGAGTTTGGTCGGCGTATTGACCAGGAGTTGGAGATTATCCTGGACGATGCTCTTGAATCCCTGCATCTCCACGCGCACGCGATAGGTGCCTGGCTGGAGTTGAGGAAACTCGAACGCGCCATCCTGATTGGTGGTCGCCGTCCGCGTCGCTCCCGTTCGTACATTGGTCAAAACGACCGTCGCTCCCACCACGACGCCTCCCGTGGGGTCGGTCACCACGCCCGAGAGCGATGTGTGCGCTTGTCCCCAGACCACACCACTGCTCATCAAGAGCAGCGCGACGCCGAGGACAAGTCGAGAGGAAAGAAACCGGCCTCGCTGATGCTGAGTCATTATGATCCTCCTGTTGGGTTGATGAGTTGTGAAGTGTGGCTGACGCAAATCCCGTACCAGAGTATTCAAAAATCGCTTAACAACCGTAGATCAAAGGAGTTAAATCCCGACGCCCTCGTTCGTCGGTGGGGAGAGGTTTCCATTTTTTCGGATAAGTGTCCAAAAATTTGGATGGAACAAGGCGTGGCGGGAACTGCTCGATGTGGCTGAAGGTGATGAACGCCGCGCGCTCCCGGGCAGTGCGTTCGCCCGAGAGCGCGCGGCGTCTCAGATGGTGAAACCGGGCTAGAACTCGTAACGTAGCACGAACTGCATCTCACGAGCGCCGCCGCGCGGGCCGGCCGTCGAGAAGATGCGTCCGAACGTCGCTTGCGATTCGATATCGAAGTCGATGTTGGTGGTGTCGAAATTCACGTTGTTGAACACGTTGAATGCCGTCCAGCGGAACTGCAACCGATGGTTCTCGTTCCACGGCATGCGGAAGCTCTTGTTGATGCCCAGATCGACGGTGACGAAGTCGTCCGAGCGCACGATGTTTCGCGATCCCACTTCGCCCGGACGGGTGAACTGGAGCCGCGAGCGGACGGCGTCGGGATTGCTGAACAGATTGGGAACGCCGTTGGGGTCGTTCCTGGTGACTTTGGATTCGATCTTCCCGGTCACCGTCGACGGACCGGTGAGGAAGAAGTTGGTGGGGAAGTTGAATCCATTGCCCGGACTCAGCGGGAATCCCGAACGCCACCGCCAGGCACCGACGATCTGCCAGCCGCCGATGAGATAATCCAGCGCTCGACGAACCTGCCCGCCCAGCTTGTGGCCGTGACCGAACGGCAGATCCACCACCCAGTGGGCGTTGAAGTTGTGACGGATGTCGAAGTCGGAGACGGCGCGATGCGCGCCGGGCAGGAAGGGATTGGGGATCTGACCGTTGAACGAGCCCAATCCGGTGAACAGGTCGCCGTTTTCGGGCACCGAACCGTTGTCGATCGATTTGGACAGGACGTAGTTGATGCCGAACAGGCTGCTGCCGATGTTGCGTCGGATGGAGATCTGCAGGCTGTGGAACGTCGATGAACCCCAGTTGATCCACCCGGGGAGCGCCTGGAACTGCGGTTGGAAGAGGACGCCTCCATCCTGCTCGGGATCGACGGCCGTGCTCCACGGGCTGATGCCCACATCCAGCGGCGGCGTGTCGATGGCGAAGAACAACGGATCGGACCAGGACGGCGCGAACAACGCCACCGTGGTGTAGAAGGCTTGCGTGGGCGTCAGATTGGCCAGGAAGTCCAGACCGAACACCTGCGCCATGTAGTTGGGCAGATTGGGCATCAGATTCTCGAAGAAAGGAATGGGCGGAATGGCCGCCAGCGCCTGCGGATCGAAGGGATCGATGGCCGGGTTGAACGGATCGGGCCCGATGAGATCGACAATCTGATTATAGGCTTGCCACAAGTTCATGCCCGAAGTGGGATCGGTGAAGAACCCGTAGTACTGGGAGAAATCGGTCTTGGTGAGCAGCTTCCGACCGAAAGTGCCCACGTAGGCCACATCCACGGTGATCGATCCGGGCAATTCCCGCTGGATCGAGAAATTGACGTTCATCGAGTAAGGATGGACGAGGTTGGTGTCCACGATGAATCCCACGTTGCTGAAGTTGGGCACCGGCGTGTGCGGGAAGCTGGCCGTAGTGGGAACGGGCAGGAACTGATCCAGCGGCGGTAAGCCCGAGCACCCGTTGGGTCCGCAGGTGCCCGAGAAGCGCGGCGCCGTGGCCAGACTGAACGTGCCCGCCGAGTTGATCAGACTGTTGGCCAATCCCGGCGACCCGTTCACATCGGTGTCCACGGCAATGGCGCCGCCCATCCGATAGTAGAACACGCCGAATCCGGCGCGGATGGAACTCCGACCCGGACCGCCGAACAGGATCTTGCCAATGCCTTGATCGAACCCCGGACTCCAGGCGATGGCGATACGAGGAGCGACGTTGTTCTTGTCCGGTCTCCACCAGGCGGGTTTACCGTTCTCCTTGCCGGCCAGCTCGAAGCGGAGCAGCGGCGACGCATCCGAGGGGATACCGGCCAGCATGTCTTGCTGTCGGAGATTCCACCACTCGCGGAGATCGAACGTGGGACGGACCTGAGCGCCGCTCGTCTCCCAGATGGGCGAGAAGTAGCTGTAGCGGACGCCGAACGTCAGCGTCACGTTCGGTCGAATGCGCCAGGAGTCCTGGGCATACCCCTCGAAGTGGTTGGAGGCGAATTCGCGCGCCTGCGGACTTCCGGCGGGCAGGAAGCTGAGCGTCTTGGGATCGACGAAGAAGCTGGCATCCACCTGAGTGATCGATCCGGTCAACATCATGAACGCGCGCGTGAACGCCGTGGGATCGGCGGGATCGTTATTGGGATCGTCGTCGGCGCGAAGCGCTCTGACGGCATCGCGACAGAGATCCAGGCAGAACCCGTTGTTGACGAAGTATTCGGGGAAGGAGATGGCCTTGGTGAACCGATCGTTGCGAATGATGCGCACCGTGGCGCCGAACTGGAAGGTGTGCGCGCCGCGCACCCAGGTCAGATCATCCTTGAATTCGTGCGTGGGCACCTTTCGTCCGAAGGCGCGATTGTAGTTGATGTGCGTGGAGAAACTGCGCACGGCGAACTCCGGGCCATCGCGACCGCTCTGCCCGACCCCCAGGCGAGTGAATCCCCAGCGGAAGGTGTTGATGAGCGTGGGCCTGAACTGCGCCGTGTATCCGGCCACGAACCCCTTGCTGTTGTTCAGCAACACCGCCGCCGTGGGCAGACCGGGGAACTGCGCCGGCAACAAGTCGCGCTTGATATCGCCGAGTGTGCCTCGCCAGCAGGCCGTGTGGCGACCGTCTTTGGTGAGGTTGAAGTCGAATCGTGCCGTCCAGATGTTGTTGTCGGTATTGATCGGACCGTTGAACCGGAAGCCGATGAAATTCAAGCCGGCATCCAATCCCTGTGAGGGATCGTTCCCCACGGGGAAGTTGCTCATGTACTGGAGCATGGCCGGATTGACGCCCAGGCCGGCGGGATCGAGCGCGCGAATCTGTTCCGGAGTGAGTTGGGCGATTTCGCCGGTGACCGTCTCGTAGGTGAGAACGCCCCGTTTGAGCGGCTCGGTGGGCACGATGCGCAACACCAGATCCTCGCTGCGATCGCGCCGCGTCTCATAATCGCCGAAGAAGAAGACGCGATCCCTGATGATGCGACCGCCCAACGAGCCACCGGCGATATTGCGAATGAGCTTGGGAACCGGCAAGCCGGCTTGATTGTTGAAGAAGGCATTGGCCGCCGTGGCATCGTTCCGGTGATACCACCGCAGATTGCCGTGGAACTCGTTCGAGCCACTCTTGGTGACCAGCGCTACCTGCGCTCCGGCGGCCACCCCCTCGGTGGCATTGGCATTGGTGGTGATCACGCGGAACTCCTGCAGCGAATCGAGCGTCACCGGCAGGGCGCTGGTGAACGCCGCCTGATTCTGCCAATCGTTGGCGTCCACCCCATCCACGGTGACGTTCGTTTGATTGCCCAACACGCCGTTGACCACGCCCTCGCGGTCATCCAGTTGTTGGACCGAACCCATGAACAACAGATCGGTGTCCGATTCGCCGGTGAACACCACGCCCGGTTGCAACGTGAGCATGTTCACCGGATTGCGCGCCAGAAAGGGCAGGCTCTTGACTTCCTCTTCCCGGAAAGGATTCCCGATGGTGGCGTCGACGGTGTTGATGGTCGGAGCCTCTGGCGCTTCAATGGTGATGACTTCCGTGACTTCGCCGACCTCCAATTCGATGTTCAGCGTAGTCGGCGTGGCCACGAGCAGTTCCACCTGCTCTCGCACCGTGGTCTTGAACCCCGGCGCTTCCACGCGAACGGAATACGTCCCCGGTGGAACCTGAGTGAACTGATAGGTGCCGGTGGCGTCGGTCGTCGTCGACCGACTGACTCCGGTATTGACGTTGGTGAGCGTGACCGTGGCCCCGGACACAACCGCGCCCGTGGGATCGGTCACCGTTCCTTTCAATGAGGTGTAGGCTTGCCCCCAAGCCGTGCCATCACTGAGGAGAACGAACCCCAGACTCAGGACAAGCCCTATGAACATCTTCAGCGAGATGACGAGCCATCTTCTGTCCTGAACCATGATGACCTCCTTCTACGAGCGGAGTTAGTATGGCTTTGAATTGCAAATTCCATGCCATTGACTGCTCTTCCCGGTAAGATGCGCCGGATCAATCGGTTGTACGAAATGGTCGGGCGTCGGGAGAGTTCCTCGATTTCCAAATTTTCGGAAA
>RFHM01000475.1 GCA_003696865.1 Acidobacteriota bacterium
CCTCCAATGTGGTCAACAGCATGTCGCGGCCGATCTCACTGGGAGCATAATAGAGCAGCAATTGGATCCAGAATAGCTGAAACCCGGCCGCGACCAGCCCGACCAGCGCTGCCGTGAGCATGCCCAGTCGCAATCGCAGCATGGGCATCCGACTGGCTTGCTTCAGGTCGCGGAGGAGCACGGCCCTGAGGGAGATCGGAACCAGACGAAGGAGGCGATCTACTACTGGACCGCCATCGATTCGAGCTGACAACCGGGATTGGTGGCGAGGTTGGACTCCTCCCATCCACTGATCTGGTCGCGCCATCACTTCCATGTCGTGACGTGTGAGGTGCGCCCACATACGTGCGGCGAGCCACAACAGCATCCCCGTCAAAAGAGCCAGTCCTCCACCCAACCAAAGGCTTTCAGCCGTTCCCTTCACAATACCTTCGTTGAGTCGCGAAAGAATCCAAAGAGGGATGAGGAACAGAGTCGCCCATGCTCGATCATCAGTGACTCTGAGTCCCCTCAACAGCGATGACCAGCGGGCAATTAGCACTGCGCCGCCGGACAGTAGCAAGAGGGACATCCCTATCAAAGCGACTTCTCGACGAGCAGGGGGGATGATCCTCCCCCAGAGCAGCCCCGCCAGAATCCCACAGGATGCGGCTAAGCTTGCTCCTGACAGAGCAGCCAACAACATGGCCACACTCCACAGCACCAATCGCGATGCCGCCCACCCGCCAGGAGGATTGACACTCCATACTCCCCAACCGGCAGTGATTGCCCATACCCCCATCACTAAGGCGAGGCGAAGGGAACGGATCATGACCTCCGCCAGACGGACGGCGGCCAGATCAGCGAGGCGAACGGGCAAACTCAGGAGAAATTCTTCCTCAGTTCGAGCATCACCGAGGAGCAACGTCAGTGTCGAGGTTAAAGCCCCGAGCAGTGAGACGAAAACGATCATCAGGATAGTGATATCCCCGCCTAACTTCAGGAGGCGATCGGGTTCTTCGGTAGCAAGAAACAGAGCGCTCTTCCGACCCGCTACGTAGACTACGCCCAGGACGAGCAGCATACCTCCCCCACCAACTGCTCTGGCCGTTGAGGACCGAGCCTGGGCCCGCCGCCGCATACGAAGGAGAGTCCGCACTGTCTTATTCATCATCTTTGGCCATATCGGGTTCGGGGATTCCCTCGGCCTGCGGGTCGGTGAGCTTGAGAAAGAGATCTTCCAAGCTGGCCTGGGGATGCCCGACGAGTTCTCTCAACTCGGCCAATGTCCCCACGAACAATAACGTACCTTGGTCGAGGATGCCGACACGATCGGCGATCCGCTCGGCAATCTCCAGAACATGTGTGGTCATGAGCACAGTATGCCCACGGTCGCGCAGAACGCGTAGCTGGTCTTTCACCAGACGTGCCGATCGAGGATCCAAACCCTGCGTCGGTTCATCCAGGAGCAGGAGCGATGGCTCGTGCAGTTGAGCGGCAATGAAGGCGATCTTCCGGCGCATACCATGAGAGAGAGCGCCAATGCGCGTATCCATCTTATCACCCAAAGCCATCGTCTGGAGAGCATCAATGATGCGCTCTTCCAGCTGCTTCTGGTCGTCCAGCCCATAAAGTTGTCCCACGAAGAGCAAATATTCCCGGGGAGTCAGGCGCTCATAAAGGAACAGACGCTCGGGCATATAGCCGATCGAACGGCGCGACAGCAGACGCTCGGCTTCCGAGGCGGCCCACAGATCAATTCCATGGAGGATGATCTGGCCCGAACTCGGTGGGAGAATGCCCGTCATCATTTTCACCAGCGTCGTCTTCCCAGCTCCATTAGGCCCCAGCAAACAGAAGACCTCGCCAGCATGCAACTGGAGACTCACCTGCCGCACAGCCCAAACCCGCCGTTGATAGACACGCGACACGCGCTTCAAAATGACTGGTGGAGAAGAGGCCACGGGAGCCACCGGCGGCAACGTCTCCTTCTCCACAGAAATATCGCTCATGCTATCCGGCGAAGAGGCTGCCTCTCCATTCACTGGGCCCGGGGTTTCTCGCCCTCCCTCAGCATGGGCTCGCGAGGAAAACGGGCTTCCAACCAGAAGCGCGAATCCATCCCACAGCCGTTGAAATCGCTGATGACTGAGTTCGATCAATCCCAGCAGAGGATCACGTACACGCACTTTGTGAGGAGTGGCCTCATCGATTACAACCCAATGCCGGTATGGCGGCACTGGCATCCCCAGCCTCCCCAGAAGGAACCGACCGAGGCGGACCCAAAGCTGATAGGGAAAGAGCCGTTCGCTCTCCAGGATGATCACGGCTTTTAACCGCGAGGGGGTCCGACACAGAGGGACTAAATCGGCCGGTGCGTCCAGACGGAGCCCGCGCGTTTTCAACCCGTACTGCTCGAACCACTGCGCCATATCCAGCATGCTCATCGCCCCAGACCTGAACCGATGGTTTGCCGCCTCTCCATCGTCCAACAAATTATAGTCCCTTAACACCATTTGCACACAGGCTTGGCCGCACGAGTTGAGATTCGGCTGAAAAGTCACCCGGTCATCGGAGATGTATCGGAGACCATTCAGAAGGCAGAGAAGTTGTCGGATCACTCGCATCTGTCCCATGAGTAGACATAGGGAGATCAGGGGGATGAGTTCCCCAGGCGCCCTCCAACATCCCGAAGTTCTCCACGGAGCATACAACCTGTCTCTCGTATCAGCCCGGTGGAGAATCCCCCGTCGGAATGGGGATGATGGTGACGCTTTTGATGTAGTCCAACGGACACCACACCGAGAACCCGCTCTTAGAGTCTGTCTCCACCAACAGGCCCCGTCGATGGTTGATGTCGAGGATGTTACGAGCAATTCCACAGAAGCTCAATTCGCCACGGCACCGGAGGACGATCCGGTGGCCGAGATATTTCTTTGCATTTCCGCTATGCAGTGAGCCATCGTCTGGTGTCACGTTCATCGAGATTGTTCCTCCCGCCAAAGGAAATTCCTGGTAGTGATCAATCCCACTGCCTCGAGCCTCGCCAACAAACGCTGTGTCTCAGACTCATCGATTCCCGCCTTCGACATCTGATGGATCAACTCCGTTACCGTGTACTCTTCGGCATCGATTAATACCCACAAGCGAGCCAGAGGTCCAGTGAGAAGTATCTCTCTTCGAGGCTCCGGTTGAATGACCCGGATATACCCCGACTCCTGCAACCAGAAAGTATTCCTAAGGTCTCGGAACATCCTTCGGCAATAGCATGATTGTCCCTCCGGCCTAATCCTTTGTCGATCGCTCGGGCCAGCTTCTCATCATCCGGACGAGAGACGTATTGGAGAAACTCTTCGTAGCAGTCGAGCATCACCGGACAGAATGGATCTCGCTCCGAGAGCCCGTTGGCCGTCGCGCGACATCCGCCGCCACAGAAGTAGCGGTATATGCACTGTTGACAGATGGGATCGCCATCCACGGAGAAGACGGATCGATTCCAGACGCGGCCAGCAGCCCGAAGCTGTTCCAGCGATTGTTCGGGGAACTCCCCCAGCTGACATCCCTCCCGGTCAGTAAGAGCGGCACAGGGATAGCTCTTCCCTTGAGGATCGAAACTCAACATGGTAATGCCCGCCCCACAATTGTCACGGTGAAGGTTTCGAGTGAGATTGGTCGCGTAGTTGAATGAAGCATCGAGGTACAGAGGCCGATATCGCATTCCGCGCGCGTCTTTTCGATCGGAGAGAATATTCACATAGAGACGTCGGAAATTAATGATTGCTTGGCGGAGGAAATCTGGTTTGAGGAATCCCGCCCTTTCCAGTCGTTCGTGTTGCGCAGGATGAGCCGGAGGTTTGGGATGGTTGAGATGAATGTAATCTGCCCCCAGATGATACCCTAATTTATTGAGCTCGGGAATCTGATCCACGTTGTCCGGCGTCGGCGTGAACGCCAGACCTCGAGTCACTCTCGCTCTGGTATCGTACAATCTCTTGAACACGCGAACGACGCGCGCAAACGCTCCCTTCCCCCGGATAGCATCATGCGTGGCAGCATCAATCCCGTCAATTGAGATTTGCAGATCATCGATCATCTCCACGAGATGGTCAAACACATTCTCCCCGGGCATAGTCCCATTTGAGATGACCTTGATGTGAAAGGGAGCCGTGTGGCGACATAACCGGACGAGGTCGAGGATCTGAGAGTGAAGCATGGGTTCGCCCCCAGAAAGGACAATCTGCCTGACGCCCAATCGCGCTGCTTGATCGAAGAGTTGGCGCGCCACGTCGAGAGGGAGTTCTCGCCCGGGGCGTTCCACAGGATAATAACAGTGAGCACAACGGAGGTTGCACGTTGAAGTCACGTGTATCCAGAGTTGGAAGAGTTTCAGCTCCTCCAGCCTTCGAGGTCGCGAAGGAGAACCAACCGCGGCCAATGGACTCTCCGATTCCTGATCAGAACCAGCAGACGCCTCACTCTCTCTCTCGACCTCCGCATAGCCTTGGCTGATGAGAACATCGAGAAACTGGAGGATCGACGGCCGCACGGCCTCGGCAGGCAATCCGTATCGGGCGACGGCCTTCGATACGATCTGCTCGGTGGTCAACGAACGCTCGCCAAGCAGGGCGAATATCCACGCTCCGACCTCTGATGTCCGTATCCAATCCGGGACTTCGGGACGCAGTAGAACGGCCGATCCATTTTCAAAGATTTTCACCACAGGATCACTCACACGACGAATTGATCCGGTGGGATCTCCGTTCATTGGACACCTCCTTTGCTCAACTTGACTTGAGCATTCTCGTCGGCTTCGATCTCAGCAATGAGCCTATCGAGCTTGGCACGAAACTGTTCATGCCTTTGCCCGGTCAGGCCAACCATTTGTTTCCCTCGCCGACTTTCATGCTCAAGGAAATACAAGGCCCGTCTGAGATCATTCTTAGTGAACCGTTGAGTGTCATAGACCGGGGTCACCAAATCGTACTTTCGCCAATTTCGCGTCGTGATGGTGATACCCAACTTCTCAGCGTCTTCGAAGAGCCGCGTTCCCGGAAATGGCGTTGATATACCGATGGCTGCCGTCCCAATGCCGTGATCACGAATCGCCTGAGCAAAGAGGATCGTCTTCTCGATCGTAGCACGTGTGTCCGCATGATGGCCAATGATGAAGGAACAGTCCACACGCAAGCCATGACGTCGCGCAACCCGGATGGCCTCAAACGTCTGCTCCAACCGAATATGTTTGGCAATCGCATCGAGGACACCCTGATCAGCACTTTCCACTCCGATGTGGATGGATAGACAACCAGCACGGGACATGAGAGCACAGATTTCATCACTCACTCGATCCACGCGACTTTTACATGCCCAACGAGGCGGCTCGCTGCCCGGCCACGCTGTGAGGAGATAATGACAGAACGCCTCGGCCCGCTTTCGATGAACGGTGAACGTATCATCAAGGAAGACCATGCGATTGAATCCATAGCGCCGAAAATATTCGTAAGCGAGTGAAAAGACCCACTCGGCGGAATGAAATCGATATCGCTTCCCGGACATGGCCCGTGAAGCACAGAAAACACAATCACCGGGGCAACCCGGACTGGAGACGAACATGAAACTCTCCTTATAGGACTCTTGGAGTGCAGGCACCGACTCGTAACTTGGGAAAGGAAGGAGATCGAGGTTCGTGACAAATGGACGCGTGGGATTGGAGCGTACAGCGCCATTGACATCCCGATAGGCGAGCGACTGAATGCGCTCCACAGGCAATCCTTGCGGATGCTGCAGATGTTCCAAGAGTTCGACCATCGCCGACTCGCCCTCATGACGGATGACGAAATCAATGCAATCATAAGATAGCACCTCATCGGGCCGGAAGGTGGCATGGGGGCCACCAGCAACAATACAGGTCTCAGGGAAAAGTTCACGGACAAGAGCGGCAACCTCTATACCTTCATAGAAACACTCCGTGTAAAGAGAAATGCCCACCGCCAACGGACTCCGAGACAAAGTCGCCAACCGACGCCGGAAATCCTGTCGGGAATGATCTTCAATCATCATATCCACGACGTGCACGGTGTACCCGTGGAGCTTCAAAAATGCGGCAATATGGAGGAGTCCTACCGGCGGATAGGGATACTTCTCCTTGAACATCTCGCGCATCGCCGATGAACTTGCTGGCTCAATGAGCATCACATCCCGATTCATATGCTTCCCTCACTCATTGGGAGGAGTGCAGGACACACCCCTCCCCTTACTTCAGCTTTTAACAACAGTACGTACAGAACGGCTATGCCGGAAGAGGTGATCAGTCCCATCATTTGAAGCTGACCGAGATACTCCGCATCACGGTGAACCAGGAACAGCATCATCATCTATGATGTCTACAACGGCGATCACCACAGCTCCAAAGGCGCTTCCGCACTCAATCACTGCAGCAACGAAAGCCGGCACGGCCCCACCAGAAATGCCTGCCATCTCTGCTTCACTCAACTCAGTTGATGTAATCGGTGTCGGATCAATGAAGAGATTCATCACCAATACCTCCTCAGGAAACTCTCACTCCTCAATGGAGCGGCAAACTCAAAAGAATTTGCCGCTCTGTCTTAATGCAATTTGCATACCGTGGAGAGAGTCGAAGGACCAGATTGGCAACTCGCTCATGAACGGAATGTTACATGGCACATGCGGAACCCGCATCAGTATGGCTCCTGGAGTCACTGGCCATATATCGTCACCAAAGAGGTTGATTATCCCCCGAAGGAACTCACCAGCTCATTGATCCACAATAAGTTACGTTATTGGCGACGTATCACCAGTAAGTGACTGAATATCGCCAGAAGCGACAGTGGAAGAGAAGCAAGCAGGAAAGTTCAACACTTCTCACACAAATACGCTCTCCCAATCCTGCAGAATTCTTTTCCTCCCCTCCCCCTCCTCACCCCGCTCCTCCGGGCAGGAATGCCCATCTGCTTCACACGCCTTCCGAGAACATCTTGACCAACCTTACCAGGATTTGATCATCCTCTATGAGCATAACCAGCAAAGAGCATCGCTGACACAGACGCCGGTTCCCCGCAGCCCTGGCGATACCATGCCCATCGCTGGGAGCAAGTGCACGCTCATGAGCGCCCCCCGTCGTTGTTCATCGTGATCACCTCACCGGTTGGCACGCCTCAGGCTCAAACCATGTGACCCTTTGCTATTGAGCTTCTGTGAAGCGAACGAATGAATGATCAAGCTTTCCGACCATCCGTGTGGAAGGGCGGGAACCTGTGGAGAAACTCCCGCGGGAGTAGCTTGCACTTGGCGGCCATGTGGATCTTCTTGGACCGTGCCGGATTGGTATGAAGGCTCGTCCTTTCCGTTCGGCGAAGTACAGCAACAGCCTGGAGCAATACACGGACTTTCCTTTCGCGACAAGAAGATGGCTCACAATGGGATTTCCCGCACATTTCAATCATCGTAGCCGACCTTCGTCCTTTTGCTCGTCCACCTTGTCATCGCGCCTTCCCTCTGCGTATGATCAATGTTTGCCGTTATGATGGGACGGATTTTCGTTCGACGGCTGGTGCTCGTCCTGCCGGTCATCTGGGCGGTGGTGACGCTCGTCTTCCTCCTCATCCATATGGTACCCGGCGATCCCGTGCTCACCTATCTCGGCGAACGGGCTACGCCCGAACAAGTGGCCGAGATGCGCCACCGCTTCGGCCTGGATCGTCCCCTGTGGGAACAGTACATACACTACTGGCAACAGCTTCTCAAAGGGGATCTGGGGATCACTTTCTTCGATCGGCGCCCGGTCACGGAGAAGATTCTCGGACGCTATCCGGCGACGATGGAGCTGGCGCTGGCTGCCCTCGTCGTCGCCATCTCCTTCTCCATTCCTCTGGGTGTGACCGCGGCCACACATCAAGGGAAGTTCGCCGATAGTATCGCATCCGTGGTCGCTCTGGTCGGCATCTCTCTCCCCAATTTCGCGCTGGGCCCGCTGATGATCCTCCTGTTCGCCGTGAAGCTGCGCTGGCTGCCCGCCTCGGGCATCGGTGGGCTCAATCACCTCGTCTTACCGGCGATCACCCTGGGCGCGGCGCTGGCCGCCATCCTCACGCGCATGGTCCGCTCCAGCGTCATCGAAGAACTCCGACAGGAATACGTCAAGACGGCTCGCGCCAAAGGACTCACCGAGCGCATCGTCATTTACAAGCACGTGCTCAAGAATGGACTCATCCCGGTGGTGACCATCGTCGGACTCCAGTTCGGCGTGCTGTTGGGCGGAGCGATCATCACCGAACGCATCTTCAACTGGCCGGGCATCGGCACGCTGACGATCGAGGCTATTTATGCGCGGGACTACCCTCTCGTCCAGGGGTGCATTCTGGTCATCGCGCTCACCTACGTCCTGGTCAATACGGCCACCGATGTGGTCTACCGTCTGCTCGATCCGAGGATCAAGGTGGAATGAATCACGTCCGGGAGAGGCGAAAGGCTCTCCGCTGGAGGCGAAAGATGAGCACCGAAACCGGCCATCGAGAGACCAAGGGCACCAGGAGCGATTGCGGCTCCTCTTCTCCGCTCTGCCCGACATCTCGGCCACGGGAGACTGCGCCCCGACAGGGCGTCGATCACGCATCATGAATCGACTGGCGAAAATTGGCTTGATCATCATCATCGTCCTGTTCATCGTGGCCATCTTCGCTCCCCAATTGGCGCCGGAGAGCATCACGGCACAACAGCTCTCGGCTCGGTTGGAGGGACCATCCCTCGCTCATCCATTGGGGCGCGATCAATTCGGACGGGACCTCCTCTCTCGCCTCATCTTCGGCGCACGGGTCTCGATGCGCGTGGGGGTGACCGTGGTGGTCATCTGCTCGGTGATCGGCACGCTCATCGGGGCGATGGCCGGCTATTATGGCGGTTGGATCGATCGCCTGGTCTCGGCGTTCATCTTCAACACCTTCCTCGCCTTTCCCGGCATCTTGCTGGCCATTGCCATGATCGCTTTTCTCGGACCCAGTCTCAACAATGTCATCCTGGCCCTCTCGATCATCGGCTGGGTGAGTTATGCACGACTCATTCGAGGGCAGGTCCTCAAGGTCAAAGAACAGGATTTCGTCGTCGCCGCCCGAGCGCTGGGTTCGGGCGATCTTCGCATCGTGTGGCGGCACATCCTTCCCAATGCCATTCAACCGCTGATCGTCCAGGCCACGCTGGGCATGGCCGGAGCCGTACTGGCGGAGGCGGGATTGAGTTTTCTCGGTCTCGGCGTGCAAGAGCCGATGCCGAGCTGGGGCAAGATGCTCGATGCCGGCCGAGCCTACGTGACGATGGCGCCCCATATGGTCATCTTCCCCGGCCTGGCCATCATGATCACGGTG
This sequence comes from Acidobacteriota bacterium, assembly GCA_003696865.1. GTDB lineage: Bacteria > Acidobacteriota > Blastocatellia > HR10 > J050 > J050. Next base: position 9,357 of record RFHM01000475.1, read on the forward strand.
ATGGCGTTCAACTTCGTCGGCGATGGCCTGCGGGAATGGCTCGATCCGCAGCAGAAGAAAATTTGATGCCGGCCACCATTGAGCCTATAATCCTTGAGAATCACTCATGGAACCAGCGATTCAGATCGAGCATCTGACCAAAATCTTCGAGCGCCCGCTCCCTCGCTTGCGGCGTCTGCTGCGGCGGCCGGGCGAGGACCAGGTCGTAGCGTTGAATGACGTCAGTCTCACCATTCATGGAGGCGAGATCTTCGGTCTCGTGGGGCGGAATGGCGCCGGGAAGACGACGTTGGTCAAATCCATCGCTGCCCTCATCCAGCCCACGCGAGGCACGGTGCGCGTCTTCGGCCTGGACACCGTCGGTCACCCCCAAGAGGTAAAGCGTCATATTGGATTGGTGACCTCTGATGAGCGGAGCTTCTACTGGCGGCTCACCGGTTGGCAAAATTTACTTTTTTTCGCCCGACTCCATGGCATGGATGAGGCCGAGGCCCGTCGTCGCATTGAGGAATTGCTCGATCTCTTCGATCTCCGGGAGTTGAGGCATCGTCGGTTTCACGAGTACTCCACCGGCAATAAACAACGATTGGCGCTGGCTCGCGCGCTGTTGACCGATCCTCCGCTCATGCTGCTCGACGAGCCGACGCGCAGCCTCGATCCCATCGCTGCCGATGAACTCCGGCGACTCATCCGGGAGCGAATGAACCATCTGGGTCAGAAAACCGTGTTGATGACGACGCATAATCTGGCCGAGATCGAGCAACTCTGTGATCGCGTTGGGATTCTGAGTCAGGGGCGGTTGAAAGCCTGTGCTCCACTTCACGAACTCCAGGCACAATATGCCGTTCACGAAGAGGTGACGATTCGAGCCCGGTGTTCTCGAGGCGAAGACGGTTTGCAGGAACTTCGCGCGTCCATCCCCACGCTGTCGTGGACATCTCCATCTCCGGGCATCATCGAGATCGTCTTCTCTCGACACGTCCAAGATGGAACGCTCACCATGGTGTTGGAAAAGCTCCTGGCCCGAGGAGCCGAGATCATGAGGTGTGAGGCGCATCGAATGGGCTTGAAAGACATCATGGAACACATCGAGCAACAGGGATGATGAAGCGATCGTTGAATATCATCTGGGCCTTTCTCGTCCGCGATGCCACGATGGCGTTGAGCTACCGGCTGGAATTCGGTCTGCGGGTGGCCTCGATTCTCTTCCTCGTCTCGGCGCTCTACTTCCTCTCCCAGTTGATCGGCCACCATCCGGCGCTCGATCCTTACGGAGGGTATCTTCCCTTCGCCGCCATAGGATTGGCCGTGGTCAGCTACTTCCAGACGGGATTCAACAGCTTCGCCAATGCCATCAGGACGGAGCAATTGATGGGCACGCTGGAAGCCGTCCTCATGACGCCGACGCGCATTTCGATGATCGTCATGGGCTCCTCGGTGTGGAGTTTCCTCTGGGCGACGCTGACGGCGGTGATTTACATTGCCGCGGCCAGTCTGCTCTATGATATCGAACTGCGGGGGAATCCTCTTCTCGCTCTCGTCCTGCTCGTGTTGACGACGCTGGTGTTCGCCAGTCTGGGGGTCATCTCGGCCAGCTTCATCGTGGTGTTCAAGCGCGGCAATCCCATCGGATTTCTCGTCGGCGCCATCTCGATGTGGCTCGGTGGCGTGTTTTATCCAGTGAGCGCACTTCCCCCCTGGCTCCAGAAGGTGTCCTACCTGCTCCCCATCACCTATGGGCTCGATGGCCTGCGCGAAATCCTGCTCCAGGGCGCGTCATTCTCGGCGGTGTGGCCGGAGCTGCTCGTGCTATCCGGCTTTGCCGCCGTCAGCGTCCCTCTGAGCCTTTATTGTTTCAACCGCGCCGTCCGGCGTGCACAACGGGAAGGGAGTTTGTTACAATACTGATCCCGACAGGGAACGTCCTCTCGAGGGGACGAGAGACTTTCGAGGAACGCCGATTGGCGGGCCTCAATATGAGCGCCACTCCGATGACACAACGACCAACACCGGGCGTGAAATTCAAAGATATCACCTATGGCCTTCTCGGTTTCGTGGTCGGGTTCTCGCTCAGCTTCATCGCCACCAATGCCATCCAGCGCGAGACGGTGCTCGGCCGCGGAGCGGCCACGACGGCTCAATTGCCCTCGGACCATCCGCCCATCGATGGAGGATCGACGGGATCTTCTCGGCCCGAGGAGAGCGCCCTTCCTCCGGGTCACCCTCCTCTCTCGGAAGCCGCATCGAGTCGCCCTCCGGCATCCATGGCGCCTCCTCCTCTGCCCTCACTCGAACCGCGTCCTGGACCGGGTCCAAAAGCCGAGGCCGTGTTCCAGGACATCCAGGTGTTGAAGGGACTCCCCCCCAAAGACGTTCAACGCATCATGGGGATCATCACCGTCTCGCTGGGAGTCGATTGCAACTATTGTCACGCTCCCGGTTCGTTCGCCAGTCCCCATCCGAAGAAAGAGACGGCCCGAAAGATGTTCCGGATGGTTCGGGAACTGAACAGGAAGTTCCTCGGTGGGAAGGTGAATTGTTACACCTGTCATCGAGGATCGCCCAAGCCGCCGACGCAGTGAGGATGAGGCGACGGGTTGGGAAAGCGTGAACGAGAGAACACCCTATCATCGACCGGCTCGGCCATTGGTGCGCCTCGGCGCTCGCTTCTCTACGGTCAGATGCGCATACCCGGCGGGATCACAGCGTTCTGAGGAATGATGACGATCCCTTCCCGGATGTAATACCCTTGACCGTCCAGACGATCGATGCCCGCTTCATTGAGGATCTGGGCGCCCGCGCCAATGCGCGCATTTCGATCGATGATGGCATCACGGATGACGGCACCTCGACCGATACCCAGGATAGGGCGCCCCTGCCGACGATCGGCCTCTATTTCCTCGACGGTCTGAAACCAGCTCGCTCCCATGACGATCGTCCGTTCCAAACGGGCGCCCGGCTCGATTCGCGTGCGAATCCCCACCACACATTGGTGCAGACGAGCTCCCCAGAGGATCGATCCCTCGGCGACCAGACAGTCGGTGATCTCACACTGGCGAATCTTCGCCGGCGGAAGCCAGCGGGGCTGAGTGTAGATGGGCGAATGTGGATCGTAGAAACTGAACTTGGGCTCGGGCCCAACCAGATCCAGGTTGGCTCGGTAAAATGAACCGATCGTGCCGATCTTCTCCCAGTAGCCCGAGAATCGGTAGGCCCGGACGTCGTACATCTCCACGGCGCGCGGAATCAATTCCATCCCGAAATCGAAGAGTGGCGTCGTCTCGTCCAATAATTGACGAAGAACGGATTTTTTGAACACATAGATGTCCATCGACGCCCAATAGGCCGGCGCGTCATCTTCCAGATACCCCGACTGCATCTCGGCCAAAGCCTCTCCGCGAGGTTGCTCTCGATAGAGGCGGACGCGTCCGCGCTCGTCCAGTTGGACGATGCCGCAAGCCGATGCCTTGGCTTCCGGCACCAGCGTCACCGCCAGCGTCACATCGGCTCCCGTCTCCCAGTGATGATGGAGCACGTCTCGATAATCCATCCGGTAGAGATGGTCTCCCGGCAAGATCAAGTAGGTATCTGCCTCCCAGGGATCGAAATGTCGCCACGCCCGTCGCACGGCGTCCGTCGTGCTCTGAAACCAGTCTCGATGTTCGAGCGTCTGTTCGGTGGGCAAGATATCGACAAAGGCGCGACTCAACCCACTGAATCGATAAGTGCGGGCAATGTGTCGGTGCAGCGACGCCGTGTTGAATTGGGTGAGAATGTAGACCTTATCCAGCTCCGAGTTGATGCAATTACTCACCGCCACGTCGATGATCCGATACTTGCCCGCCAATGGGATAGCGGGCTTGGCTCGACGGGCCGTCAGGGGAAACAGCCGAGCGCCTTGCCCGCCTCCCAAGATAATAGCGAGAACGTCCTTGGTCGATCGCTCCTCGCGCATAGATTGACTCACCGGAGACGACTGATCCGAAACCGACCAGCCGAACGAATGGGATTGATGTGAACGCGACTCACCACCGTGCCTTCTCTTCGGACACCAGACAAGGCAGGCTCTCCCCGCTCTCAGACCTCCCTCTGTTCGTAGAGCGTCATGTACAATTGAATCTGATTGAGCAGCGTCTCTCGAGAGATAATGCCCAACAATCGCCCATCCTCAATGACGGGGAGCTGATTGATATTCTCCGCGTTCATTTTCTCCATGACATTAATGGCCGATTCGTCGGGACGCACCCATTTCAATTTCTCAAAAGGCGTCATCGCCGCCGCCACCGACGTGGTGTGCCACTCCGTGCGCGGGACGGCAGAAACTTCCCTGGGCGTGATGAGCCCGAAGACTCGGGAGCCCTCGGTGACCACGTAACAGCGCCGTCCCGTCCTCAGCAGGTAATCGTGGACGAAATCGGTCAACGAGATGTAAGGCGGCACGGTCGGGCATTCCCGGCTCATCAAATTGGCGGCGACGATGCCGGCCAGCGCGTCACGCAACGTCAACTGGGCGACATTGGCCTGAGCGGCATTCAGCAAGAACCATCCGATGAAAGCAATCCACAGTCCGTTGATGAGAAACCCTTGAAAAACCTCCCAAATCCCCAGAAAGATGAATCCATAGGAAATGAGTTTCCCGATGTTGGCCGCCGTTCGCGTCGCCGAATTGAAATCGCCTTTCCGCCACCACAGAATGGAGCGCAGGACGCGCCCTCCATCCAGAGGGAATCCAGGAATCAAATTGAACAAGGCCAAGAGAACATTGATCCAGGCCAACCAGCGAAAGGCTTCGGCCAGCGGCTGATTGACGTTCCCGGCGACCGCCGAGAGAAACCAGAACAGCCCACCAATGACCAGGCTGGAGAGCGGCCCGACAATGGCAATTTGAAATTCGGCCGCTGCGGTGGCCGCCTCGCGCGAGATCTGGGAGATGCCTCCGAAGACGAACAAGGTGATGGATCGGACCGGAATGCCCTTGGCCAGCGCCACCAGACTATGGGCCAACTCGTGCCCGATGACGGAAATGAAAAAGAGGACGCTGGTCAGTACCCCGATGGTCACATTCGTCCCCACGGACCAGTGGGGATACTGTTGCGAGTAGTAGTACACCAGAGAGACGGTGATCAATCCAAAAGCGATGAGCCACGTCGAGTGGATCCCAATGGGGATGCCTTTGAATGTGCCTAGTCGTAACGATTGCTGCATGCGCTCTCGCTCCTGGAGGACACTCCGATTCCGCCGCCGGAATTCATCTGCTGCCAACCTGCCGGTTCACTATTCTACTATTATGGGTCCTCCCGGTCACTGAGGACGTCTCCCTTGGACATCCCGCACCAAATGTTCGTGCTCGGAGACTGTCCGTCCCCTATGAGGCGTCGCCCGGGTGGTCGCTTCATGAACGCTCATGCCATCACCGGCGCGGGCCGACCGGAGTGGGGTCCCTTCCTCAGCGATGGATGACGTTGCTCCCCGAGCGAAGACGCGATATGGAAAAACGCCGATCGTATTCCACAAAGATAACACCATATTCTGCAGCAGGAGGGTCACGCCTCCAACATAACGGTCACGCTCAATCGGATGCTGAGACTCAGGGGATTGGTGGGCCCTGTAGGACTCGAACCTACAACCCGCTGATTATGAGTCAGCTGCTCTCACCGATTGAGCTAAGGGCCCACATTCACTAATGTAGGCCAGGGAGTCCAACCTGTCAAGAAAGGCGTCGAGCGTGATGGCATCGGGGATGAGCGCTATGACTCGTAGTCGATGGTATCGACCACGCCCACGATGGTGGCATCGATCGCCGCTCCCGGTCGTCCCGTGGCGGCCACCGATGCTGACCATCCCTCCTGAACGACCAGCACGCGATCGCCCTCTCCGGCATCAACGGCATCCAGCGCCAGGATGGGGTCCCCTCGATCCGAACCATCCAGATTGATGGGCTGGACGATCATGATCCGTGCGCCATGATACCGTTCGTTCTTTTGCGTAGCGACGACATTACCGATGACGCGGGCCAGGATCATATCACCATCACCCTCCCTCATCTCGTCGGGGATCTCCCCTCAACGAGCTTGGTCGCGCCCTTTCACGTGTACTTCATCCACAATCCCCACAATGGTGCAATCCGATGGCACGACATCAGGAAGGAAGGGATAACTCGCCTCGCGACCTCGACACCAGAAGACGATCTCTCCAGCACCCGCACCAACCGAATCGACGGCGATCATCGGTTTACCCATGGACCGGCCGTCCAAGGTGATCGGCTGAATGCATAGGAGCTTGCGCCCGACCAGCGAGTCGTTCTTCGCCGTGGCTACAACCCTTCCAATGACTCGTGCCAATCGCATACCAGGGCAAGTGTATCACACGATTGCAAATGTGTCAGCGATTGAGTACATTTGTTCCTCCCGAACTATGAGCGAGCTCAAGGAACGCAAATCGCGGTTTGAGACCTCATCGCACATCGAGTTGAAACCCGTCTACCGTGCCAGCGACCTGGCCGGCTTCGATCCCGCCGAGCAACTCGGCGAGCCGGGCCAATTCCCTTTCACCCGGGGAATCTACCCGAGAATGTACCGCCAGCGGCTATGGACGATGCGCCAATACGCGGGTTTCGCCACGGCGCAGGAATCCAATCGGCGATTCAAGTACTTGCTCGAACAGGGACAGATGGGCCTCTCGGTCGCTTTCGATCTGCCCACGCAGATGGGGATGGATTCGGATCATCCCCTGGCTCGAGGAGAGGTGGGGAAAGTCGGAGTGGCTATTGACAGTCTCCGGGACATGGAGATCTTGCTCGATGGGATTCCGCTGGATCGCGTCTCCACGTCCATGACCATCAATGCCACGGCGGCGATCCTGTTGGCCATGTATCTGGCCGTGGCGCGGAAGCAGGGCGTTCCTTTCGATCGGGTCAGTGGGACGGTCCAGAACGACATCCTCAAGGAGTACATCGCCCGCGGCACGTACATCTATCCACCGGGCCCCAGCCTCCGGCTGGTGACCGATGTGATGGCCTTCTGTCAGCGCCATGTTCCTCGATGGAATACCATCTCCATCTCCGGCTATCACATCCGGGAAGCCGGCGCGACGGCCGTCCAGGAGCTGGCGTTCACGCTCGCCGATGGTATCGCTTATGTGCAAGCGGCGATCGATGCCGGATTGAAAGTGGATGATTTCGCTCCCCGATTGAGCTTCTTTTTCAATGCTCATAATAATTTCCTCGAAGAGGTCGCCAAATTCCGCGCCGCGCGCCGGCTGTGGGCGCGCATCATGAAGGAGCGGTTCCGGGCGGAGAACCCGCGTTCGATGATGCTCCGGTTTCATACGCAGACGGCGGGATCGACGCTCACCGCGCAGCAACCCGAGGTCAACGTCATTCGCGTGACCATTCAAGCATTGGCCGCCGTTTTCGGCGGCACGCAGTCACTGCACTGCAATGCTCGCGATGAGGCGCTCGGGCTCCCCACCGAAGAAGCGGCGCGATTGGCCTTGCGGACGCAACAAGTCATCGCCTACGAATCGGGCGTCGCCGATACGGTGGATCCTCTCGCCGGCTCCTACGCCATAGAGACGCTCACCGACGAAGTCGAACGGCGCGCCAGCGAGTACCTGAAGAAGATCGATGCCATGGGCGGCATGCTGCGGGCGATTGAGGTCGGATGGGTTCAACGCGAGATCGAGCGTTCCGCCTACGAATATCAGCAGGCCCTGGAGCGCGGCGATCAGATCGTCGTCGGCGTGAACCAATTCGTTCTCCAGGAACAAGAGCCCGTCGAGATCTTGCGCATCGACCCCGACATCGAACGCCAACAGGTCGCTTCCTTGAAGCGCCTCAAGGCCGAACGCGATCATCGAGCAGTGGAAAGTACCCTGCAAAAGCTGGAAGCAGCGGCGCGCGGCGATGAGAATCTCATGCCCTACATTCTCGATGCCGTGGAAGCCTACGCCACGGTGGGCGAGATCAGCGATCGATTGCGGCGCGTCTTTGGTGAATATCAGGAAGCCACGGCGATGTGATCACGTCATTGATCCCGCAGGCTAGAACTTGAGAGAAGCGATATGGTCCTCGCGGTGCTCCCTCGCCGTCCCCGCGAATCCTTCGTTCCCACCGCCGACTCTTCTTGAACGGCCACCACGCGGAATCCGACCGTCTCGTGCCTGGTATCCGGCGCCAGCTTGAGCCGGACGGCACAGCGCAAGGAACTCGGTCCGTAAAGCCACGCGCCGCCGCGGGCGACTTTCATCGTCCCTTCGGGAGCTCCGCGAGGATTACGATGGTGACCACTGCGATAGAAGCTCACATCGTACCAGTCCCAACACCATTCCCACACATTTCCGGCCATGTCATATAGCCCGTACCCGTTGGGTGGATAGCTCCCCACGGGCATCGTAGGCACGCCCAACGGAACTTGACCCTCCAGATAACAGGCTCGACCGGATGGCTCATCCTCGCCCCAGGGATACGTTTTTCCCACCAGGCCGCCCCGGGCCGCATATTCCCATTCGGCTTCCGTCGGCAATCGATACGTCCGCCCGGTCAGCGTGGCGAGCCACTGACAGTACGCCATGGCATCGTCCCAACTGACCATGACGACCGGATGGTTGGGATAGTTGACGAAATAATGATCCCACTCCTCGGGATCGCGGGGATAGGGGTGACCGGTGGCATCACAAAATGCCTTGTACTGTGCATTGGTCACCTCCACCCGCCCGATAGCGAATCCGTCCACGTAGACCTTGTGCACCGGCTTCTCGTCCTCGCCGCCCGACTCGCTGCCCATGAGGAACCATCCACCGGGCAGTGAGATGAGTTCCGGCACGAGATACCCGTTCACCCGGACGCCGACCAACTCTCCGGTGCGCAGCAATGGGCGATCGGGACGGCCTTCGTCCAGTCGCACGATCGGGCGCCGGGCGCGTTTGACGTTCGTCGATCGAGCATCGGGGCCAAAATCAACGTACAATTCCGTCTCCCGGCCCATTTCCACGACCACCGCTTGTGTGACGGGCTTCCGGTGGGGTAGCTTCACTGTGATCTCGTATTTCCCTACCGGCACTTCCAGTCGATAGACCTCACGATCGTACGTCCCCAGCCCTCGGATCTCGATACGGGCATTAGCCGAACGCGATCTCACGCTCAGATAGCCGATAGGGCGACCGAGTCTCAGGTGAAGAACGAGACGCTTATCGGGAGTAACGGTGATCGCGCGTTCCACCGGCCGGAACCATTTCTTACGCACCAGCAAGCGATGGCGTCCCGGTTCGATGCCGGTGAGGCGTAAGCCCGTCCCCCGCTCGGTCACCCCTCGCGAAACACCATCCAGGAGCACCTCTGCCCCCGCCGGATCGGTGAAGACGACGATCACGCCCCCCGATGGCGTGCGCTCACCTTGACCGGCGAGGACCACGATGAGCGAGACGACCACGACGCCGAGGGTCATGAACAGAAGGCGACCACTTCCGCTCCACATGTTCCGGTCGTTCATCATCGCTGACGTCGCTTTCGGCGTAACCAGGCTTTCACCGCGGCGGCGATCTCTTGACGAGCGGCATCGACGAGATCCTCGATGTCAGGGTCATCGGGAATGTGCCGATCGAGCATGATGTACCGATTGCGCATCTTCACTACCCGACCGGCTTCGTCCAGATAGATACGCAATTCGCCGAGTTGTTTGGTCTGCGGATCGGCATACACCAGGGAGCCGTGCTCGCCTCGATAGCGACGGCGCCATCGAGCGCGAGGGGCGATGACCACATCGATCTCGGGATTGAGATCCAACAATTTGAAGGCCGTCTCCTCCGAGACGTAGGCCAGCACGATGAGGAAATCACATTGGGCGCGCGCCTCCAGAATAGCCCGCCGAGAAGCCACCAACGGATCATCGACGCGAAAGGCAGCAGAAGGATGAGTCCGTTGCGGAGGCGGATCGGTCACGCCGACGATGCCCACGCGCCACAGGCGTTCTCCACGCTCTCCCGGCGGGAAGCGATCGCCTCGTAACAGCTTGATGATGTACGGCGCGGGCGCTGCCCAGCGCGAGTCCACAGCCCGAACGTTGGCCGAGATGAATCCCTCCAGCACCGGATAGCGATCCAGCCAGGCGCGATACCTCTCCGGCGCGAACAGCCATTCGGCATAAGCGAGATCGCGATAGGAGAGATTCGCCGCATCGTGAGCGATTTGCTGATAGCCTTCCACTACCCACTTGTTGCGGACCATCGCTTCGGGCGTGAGCACTCCGTCGGTCGTCACCTTGTCGGCGAAGAAGTGTCCCACGTCGAGCTTGAGCACCGGAATGCCCTGGAATCGCGCCTGGAACTCGTGAATGTAGCCGGCACGCCGTGCCAGCCCCCCCGACGGGTTCGACGGTCAGCCACAAGGCTCGAGATTCCCCCCGATATCGCTGCCGTAGAACAGCACGCAGGCGAATCCATCATCCACACCGAACCGCTGAAGCGGCATGGACGGCCATTGCTCCCATTCTCCCCCAAGTTGGGGATGCCAGCGTCCCATCAGCAAACTGATGCCCAAGGCCATCAGGCATAATCGACGCCATCGCTGAACTCGCTTCACGCGCATAGCTCTCCAATTCCTCGTACCAAGGATCTCCTCGTCGCATGAATGCTATCAAATACGGTCACCCTCGATCAACCGTCATTCCCATGAACCGACGGCGACCGCTGAGCACTCATTCCCTCAACACTCCGGCCCGACCTCGGCGAAGCGCAATACATCCCGCTGAGGATCAATATGCTCGATCCTCACACGCACGCGCTCGCCCCATTCATGTTTGATTCCCGTCGACAGGTGACCGCGGAGAAAAAAGTCGGTCAACTCCACTACATATCCGCCGTCGCTGGATTCGATGACGATGGCTTCGAACGTCTCCTGTCGACGCTCGTCGGCCAGATATCGAAGCACCCAGAAGCGCGTCGATTGTCGCTCGATGGCCCGCATCTCGCGCTCGGTCGATTCTGCTGTGGCCAAAACGCGTAAGAGTTCCTCTGGCTGATAAGGGAGCGGTTGATCGGCCAGATAGGCCACCAACTGCCGCTGAATGATGACATCGGCGAATCGGCGAATGGGAGAGGTGAGTTGCGTGTACACGTCCAATCCCAGACCGGCGTGCGGCTGTGGAGAGAGGGAGAGCCGAGATCGTTTCATCCCTTTGAGGACCCGACTCATCCGGATGGGATCGTATTCGATGATGTGACCGGCGAATTCGGACTCGTGCCGCGGTGGATCTTGAGTGCGAAAAATGATCGGCACTCCCTGTCGGGCGGCATGCTGGGCGGCCAATCGATTGGCCAAGATCATGAACTCGCCGACGAGCTGGCGACTGGGCGAACGAGGATCGATCACTTTCATCGCGATGCGACCATCTCTCACCCGAACCTTCAACTCGGGACGGCGGATCACGATGGCCCCTTGTTTCAATCGCTCGGCGAGCAACTGCTGAGCGATCTCATGAAGCCGTCGCACAGGCTCGGCCACCTCATCATCCGCCGGCGAGCGAAGCAATCGATCCGCTTCCGCATAGCTGAGTCGACGGGTGACGACGATCTGTCCCCGGGAGAGTTGCCAATCGACCACTCGTCCGGTGGCATCAAATGCGATCTCGAAGCTCATCGTCGGGCGCCAATCGCCCTGATTCAGGCTGGCCAATTCATAGGCCAATCGCGGCGGGAACATCGACACGGTGCGCGTTGGCATGTAGATGGACGCGCCGCGCCGATGGGCTTCCTCGTCGAGCGGATCCCCTTTGGTCACAAAGTGGGCGACGTCGGCGATGTGCACGCCGACGATCAGACGATCGCCGTGCACCCGAACGGTCAAGGCATCGTCGATTTCGCGCGTCTCCTCATCGTCGATGCTGAACGAGAGGAGCGAGGAGAAATCGCGACGTCCCGGCTCCGGCCGGAAGGGGGCGAGGTGCTCGGCCCGCTCCAGCACCCTACGAGGGAATCGTTCCTCGATACCCGCAATGACCAGCAGTGGATCGGCATCGGGATCCAATCGACCCGTCTTCAATAACAGCTCGAAGGCCACCTCCTTGGCCGTCGATTCCTCGCTCACCTCGTTCAACAGGTGAACGACCTCGTTGGACTTCCGGCGCAGCAAGTAATCTTCCACCTGATGAATCAGGCTCACCATATCGGCGGGCACCTCGACGATGTCATCGGCCTGCAAGACGCCTCGCATCCAGTCGAGCGCTTGCTGGCGGAGCGCTTGTTTCTCTCGCCGCCGGCGAATGGCCAGGAGTTGCTCGGAGACGTGCTGCTCGGAGCGAGGGATGAAGATGAGGCCTTTTCGCTTGAAGTGGAGAGCATCTTTCAACAGAGCGCGGAACAGCGCCGACACCCGGACGGGATCGCGATTGGCGAAATAGTGTTCGACGAGTTCCTCGATGCGATACTCGCGAAGGTCATCGCGAACCGTTTCCCACAAGAGTTCGGTGTCCACCTCTTCCTGGATCGGTTGAATGCGAGCCCGTAACTGCTGGACGACCTCGGGGAATTCGGCAGGATCCGGCTTGGCCGCATGCACGGTGATCACCTGATGCGCCGAGATGCGATCATGTCTGCCTCGTTCATCGATGATCTGCAACTTCTCTCCTGCGTGGCGCACGACCAAGGCGAATCGTACGCCCCCGGCTCCGAGATATTCGATGATTCGCCCCTGGTAATCGACCATCACTCAACCAGGCCTATCGCCTGCCATGCCGAGCGGAAATACGGACTTCTCCCCAGTGCAAGAGGCGATTCCGAAGGACAAAAAACGATATGCGCCAACGCGCCCGACGAGCCGCAGAGAGGCTTCTCGGGATGGATGTCGCCCACCTCGCTCAGCTCTCTCTGCGCGTTCCGCATTCTGGGTTTCTTCATGCCCATCACCTCGCATCGTGCGTCTCCGACCTCAGGGCGTCCCATCTCGTCGCTCGGTCTTCCCCTCACCGGGCGTCCGTCCCGACTTCACGATCTCGGCCATCTGCCGCAGCGTCCGCCCGAGCGAGCGCGCGAACAGTTCGATCAGCGGTTGCGTCGCCATCTGGAATCCGGCGAGCAATCCTTGATAATAAGCTTCGGTATCGTCCTCGTCCACAATGATGGGCGGATATCCGGCACGCAGCGTATAGATGCTGGCCGCCAATCGAGTAATCCGCCCACTGGCCTTGCCGAACGGTTGAAGCTCATAGAGCCGCACGTGCACCAGCACGGCCTGCTCCACCGGATGGAGTTCGCGCACGCTATCGGCGGTGAACCACTCCATGGCCACATCCACCAGACGAGGCACCTCCCGCGGTTGAGCCGGAACATGATGAGGATAGAGGGGATTCACCTCCATGGACCGAAAGGTACCGGCCGTCTCATCGTCCTCGCCCAGGGCCAGGCGATGAAGATGTCGGAGGAGATCCGTGGTCAGTTCAATGGTGGACATGCCGTCCTGCGTCTCGGTCGAGGTGACCAGTTGGCTCACTCGCTCAACGGCTTGACGATAATTGAGCGCGAGCCGCTCTTCCGAAGTCTCCGGGGTGTCGCCCCGAAGAACCACCTCCTCGATCCGCTTCCTGGTCAGCTTGATCCCATCCAGTCGAAGGTCGTGAAAGACATGCTCGATGAGCAGCCAGGCGGCCACCTCGGCGAGGATCTCCTCATCGAGCGGCTGGAGTTCCTCGAAATCTCTCCGAGCGCGCTCCAACGCCGAAGCCCACGGAGGTTGTGATTGCAAGATGTTGAACATGGTGATGCGCGATCAATGCCCGTCGATCGATCTCGACTTTCGGCGCGTCTCGCTCCCCAACATTCATTCCTCCAGCCGGAGATTCTTCAAATACCGGCGGAAATCCCGGCTGATATCCGCATGTTTGAGGGCAAACTCGACGGTGGCTTGAAGGAATCCCAGCTTATCGCCACAATCGTAGCGACGCCCTTTGAACTGATACCCGTAAAAGGGGCGTTTCTGGGCCAGCGCCCGCATGGCATCGGTCAGTTGGATCTCGCCCCGAATATCGGGCTGAGTGCGTTCCAGTTCCGCGAAGATATCCGGCGTGAGGATGTATCGTCCGATGATGGCCAGATTGGAAGGAGCCTCTTCGGGTCGGGGCTTCTCCACCATATCCGAGACGCGATAGACGCCCGGTTCCACCGGCTCGGCGCGGATCACCCCGAATCGCGAGATCTCCGGACCGTCAATCGGCATGACGCCCACCACCGGCGCCCGATAGCGCTCGAAAATATCGATCATCTGCTTCAAACAGGGGACATCGGCGTCGATGATGTCGTCTCCCAGCAATACGGCGAAAGGTTCATCGTCGACCCAATCCCGCGCCACCAGAACGGCGTGCCCTAATCCCAACGCCTTTTTTTTTTTTTTTTAGGCGAACTGAGTCAGCTCCGAGATCCGGCGAATCTCGTCCAACTCCTTGAGCTTACCGCGCTCCTGGAGCATATGCTCCAGCTCATAGGAGATGTCGAAATGATCTTCGATGGCATTCTTCCCCCGACCTGTGATGATGATGATCTGTTCGATGCCACTGGCCAATGTCTCCTCGACGACATACTGAATGAGCGGCTTGTCCACCAACGGGAGCATCTCCTTGGGCTGCGCCTTGGTGGCGGGCAGGAATCGCGTCCCCAGACCGGCGGCGGGAAAGACGGCTTTGCGAATCCTATTCTCACTCATCATATCCTCTCATCGGTCCTCGTGCTTGACAGTCTCCATGACTTCGATTAGGTTATCCTATTTTCTAGCACACGCATCGAAGGATGAGCAATGCTCGATATCCGGTTTGTGAGGGAAAACCTGGCGCTGGTCAAGGAGAAGTTGGCCACCCGCGGCGTGACGCCAGAAATCCTGGATCGCTTCGCCCGGCTCGATGAACAACGCCGTGCGAAAATCACCGAAGCCGATCGGCTCAAAGCCGAGCGGAATCGCTTGAGTCAGGAAATTGGCCGACTGATGCGCGCCGGCGAGCGCGAGAAGGCCGAAGCCATCAAAGTCCAGGTGAAGGACCTCCCCGAACGCATCAAGCGGCTCGACGCCGAGATCGCCGACCTTCAAGCTCAACTGGACGAACTGCTCGCCGCCCTCCCCAATCTGCCTCACGAGTCGGTGCCCATCGGTCCGGATGAGACGGCCAATCGCGAGATCCGGCGCTGGGGCGAGATCCCCCAATTCGACTTCGAACCCCGCGATCATGTGGATCTGGGGACGGCGCTCGGCATTCTGGACATGGAACGCGCCGCCAAAATCACCGGAGCCCGATTCGCCGTGCTCCCCGATCTCGGCGCGCGCCTGGAGCGGGCGCTGATCAATTTCATGCTCGACGTCCATACCAAAGAACATGGCTATCGTGAGCTGTGGTTGCCGTTCATCATCAACAATGACAGCTTATTCGGCACCGGACAATTGCCCAAATTCGAAGACGACTTGTTCAAGCTGGTGACCGAGAAGGTCGAGGATCTCAAAGACGATCGACCGGCGACCGGCCGACGAGAGTTTTACCTCGTTCCCACGGCGGAAGTCCCCCTGGTGAATCTCTATCGAGACGAGATTCTGGACGGGGCCGATTTGCCCCTGTCGCTGACCGCCTACACGCCTTGTTTTCGCAGCGAAGCGGGCAGCTACGGAAAAGATGTTCGCGGCCTCATCCGCCAACACCAGTTCGACAAAGTGGAACTGGTGAAAATCACTCGTCCGGAAGACTCCTATGATGAGCTGGAGAAACTCACCCGAGATGCCGAGAGCATCCTCCAGCGATTGGAACTCCCCTATCGCGTGGTCGTCCTCTCCACCGGCGACATGGGCTTTGCGGCGGCCAAGACGTATGATCTGGAAGTGTGGCTCCCCAGCCAGAACCGCTACCGGGAGATTTCATCCTGCTCCAATTGCGAGGCTTTCCAGGCGCGACGCGCCCGCATCCGATTCCGGCGGGAGAAAGGCGCCAAACCGGAATTCGTTCACACGCTCAACGGATCGGGACTGGCCGTCGGACGCACCTGGTTGGCCATTCTAGAAAACCACCAGCGGGCCGATGGTTCGGTCATCATCCCGGAAGCGCTGCGTCCCTACCTGGATGGTCTGGAGCGCATCGGGCCCGCCCATTGACCTCCCGAACGACCTCCTCACCGAGCCCCGAAGAAAGCCCGCCGCATCATTGACCCCGACCAGCCCATCTGATACGATGACCAAGCCCGGTTCGAATACCATTCAGGGATGAGGAGCGAGATCGTGGCGACGGGTCCGAAGGCGGCCATCGTTCAACGTCTCGTTCTGTCATCTCGACTCTGAGGAGGAGAGCTTATGAAGAAAGCATCCTGGTTCATCGTGATGAGTGCATTGGTCCTGGTCACTTCGGGGGTTCTCGCTCAAGGCGTCATCATCGATCAGGTGGTGACCGCTCGGCAAATCGCCGATGCCAACGGCTCGGATGTCGCCCGACCCGATGAGGTGACGGCGACGGCCGACGGTCGCTTTGTGATCACCGATACGTCGGACAGCGCCAACGAGCGGGTTTATCTCATCGATCCCTCGACCGATCCGCCCACATTCACTCTGGTGACCGATGCCAACGCGCTGAAGGCGAAAGTAGATGCTGTCAATGGAGCCGCGCCGGCTCCCAGCACGCTCACCATTCAAGCGCTCGGCGTGGATGAAGATGGACAGATCATCATCGCCAGCGATTTCAGCGGCGATGAGATGGGATTGATCTTCCGCGTGAACCCCGAAACGGGAGAGACGAAGTTGCTGGCCGGCCTGGACGGCCCACCTCTGGAAACCTCGGTGGAAGGGATCTCCACCATCGGCGTTCGCGGACGGACCGTCTACGTGGTTCTGGAAGCCAACTTTGGCGCCATCAATGGCGATACCGTGGTCACCGTCAGCGTGGACGCTCCCGACGGCGGGCAGACGCCGGCCGAAGAACTCGTCTCCGAAGACGCCTTCCGCGAGATCGAAGGATTTCTCGATCCGCTCGCTTTCCGATTCATTGGATTCCTGCCCAACGGCCACCTCGTTCTCGCCGATAGCGCTTCCCGAGATGCCTCTGATGATCTGCTGGAAATCGATACCACCACGGGAGCCGTCTCGTTGCTGGTGGCGGCTACGGACATCGAGGCCGATCTAGGGACCGATGATATCGGCCCCAACGGCGGAGGCGTCGATCCCGACGGGACGATCTATCTGACGAATGCGTTCGGCGTGGGAGAAACCGATGACGGCGTGATCGTCATTCGGAATGCCGGGGGCGGCACGGGCGAGGCATCCCTCCTGGCCTCCGAGAGCGAGATCATCGCTTCTCCGAACATCTTCGATATCGATGGGAATCCGCTCACCGGTCTGCGCATTCAAAACAGTGGTGCCGTATCGCCGGGACAGGGCACCATCGTGTTTGTCGATGGGCATTGCGATTGTCTCATTCGCGTCGCCGAAGTGATGCCCAATGGATATTGATGGCAACGTGGGGGCTACGAATGCCATTTCACCGATCATTCGTAGCCCTCGCTCTTCTTCTCAACGGCCTCAGCGAGACGAGGAGAGGATGAAATCCTGGCGACTCCGGGGGAGGATCTGATATCCGCTGTCGAACGGTCGGAAACGATCGAATTGCCCGACCACGCCGATGATGCTGAACGGACGGTGCGGCGTGGCCATGCCTGGGATGTCGGTATCGCGCAGCACGCGGAGGGTCAATTCTCCCGTTCCGTCGCTGATGCGGAGGTTGCCGTTTTGCCCGGGAGCCGGGATGGAACCATCCACCACCCGCACATGATCGACGCGCACCAGAAGACCCTCCATCGATTCATCGATTTCGGCTAACGTGACCGTCCGAGGGATCACATCGTCAATCTGATCGGTGGGCGTCACACCAAACGGAGAAGGAAATGGCGCGTAGGGATACGGATTGGTGACATCGAGTTTGAGGACGCCGTTGAAGGGCAACAATCGTCCCACGACGATGACGCGGGCGCCCACATCGACGATCAC
The DNA here is from genome assembly GCA_003696865.1 of Acidobacteriota bacterium. GTDB lineage: Bacteria > Acidobacteriota > Blastocatellia > HR10 > J050 > J050. The sequence continues at coordinate 27,346 of RFHM01000475.1, forward strand.
GCTCTGCGTCCGCAACTCGAAGACATTGATGCCTCCACTCTCATCCTCGACGTAGATGTCCGTGTTGGTGCGACTGAACGAGCCGGTTCCCACCGTGACCGTGCCGATGATGCGAGCCGGATAGCCGAGAAACTCCGGCACTCCCCAGTCGTCATTTCTGCGGAGGGAAGCAATGGGCGTTACGCCGGCAAAATACCCGCCCCGGACACTGCTCACCTGTCCCTCGCCATCCTCGGCCACGACGTCATACTGGACCAGCGCTCCGTCAGGTTGCCCTGGAATCACCCCGATGAAATCGGTGCGAGAGACGCGTCGCAATGGGACGGAGACCTCATCACCCTCGTTGACCCGATATCGCAACGTCGCTCCGGCAATGACGTCGCCATCATCGACAATCTGCGCCTGAACGAGATAGGATTCTCCGGCTTGAGGAACGATGGGAGACGTCTGCAGTACGATGGACGGAGGGAAATCCGACCGAATGCCTTCCTCGGCGCCATCCACAGGGAAAGGAATGCGGGGGAGACGTCCACCGGTGACCGTGTATGTTCGTCCATCCGTCTCGATGAGAAGCGTGCCTCGGGCCGCGACCCCTTGATGGCTCACACTGCTGCCCGGCGGACTGAACTCGGTCTGGAAGACGAATGGTGGACGATTGGGCGTGAAATCCCCATCCGGCGGGAAGGGTCGCACGCCGTTGGTCGGCGTCGTATTGATGAAGCGATCGATGACCTGCACCGCCGGATGACCGAATGGATTATCCCGTCCGACCTGCACGATGCCCACCTCCGCTTTCAACAGGTTCAGAAACGTCGGATTACTCCCGGTTCGGCTGCCGTGGTGATTGAGCTGAAGCACATCGACATCGCCGACCAGTTGACCGACGATCGACTCCACATCGGTAGTATTATTGCCGCCGCCGGTGAGGTCGCCGGAAATGAATAGATCGAACCCTCCGTACTGGATGAGCAGCCCGATGCATGCGCTGTTATCCAATTGATCGAGTGGATCGCGGCGGCCAAAAATACCCACTCGACCACCGCTGATCAACTGTCCATTGACCACGATACAGGTCGCTCGAGCGCCGTCTCCGAGATCGATGATGGTCCCGGGACGAATTTGTCGACGCTGGGGAGCGACGGCATTTCGATATTGAAAGAAGAAGCTGTTTTGCGGCGCCGTCAGATCGCCGCTATCGTAGGCGATGGCCGGCGGGAAGGCGGCGGCCACCTCATCCAACCCGCCGATGTGGTCGCCATCATAATGAGTAGCCACCATCACATCCAGGTGATCCAGACCGAGGCTCTCCATCAAAGGGACGATGGCGGCGTCGCCCGCCCCATCCGGTCCTCCATCGATCAACATCGTCTTTCCCGTGGGTGAAACGATGAGCGCGGCATGACCCTGACCGACATCGACGAAATAGATGCGCAACGGCACCTGTTGAGAGCGGGTGAAAGGAACGGAAAGGAAAACGCCGCCGAGAATGAGGCATCCGATGACGAGTCTTTTTGTCATATTTTTTTCCAGCCCCGAGTGAAATGTCAGTGGGCAATTATACGCCAAAGATGAACTGCGCTCCACACTCATCCGGCGATGAGTCGGTCAATGATTCCACTCGGCAATGCCGTGGCCCGCTCGGCCGCGGAAGAGTCAGTCATGGAATGCTCGCCGATTGAACGAGCGCCGCAATGGATTTTACCCATGGTTTAGTGTACACTGAAGAACTCGCTCTCACCGGATCGATCACAGTGATCCATTTGGGCTGAGTCATCGAAGGTAGATTGAGCGATCAGGAGCGGGAATTTCACACGGAGGAAAGTATGTCGAAAAAGTCACTCTCGATTTTCACGCTGGCCGTGGGACTCGTTTTTTTCAGACCGGGATTCAGCGCGGCAGAGATCACCCCGCCGGTTCTCCAGATTACCCGATACACGCTGGATAATGGGTTGACCGTTCTGCTGCACGAGGATCATTCGGCGCCGGTCATCAACCTGCAGATCTGGTATCACGTGGGCTCGAAAGACGAGCGGCCGGGTCGCACCGGGTTCGCCCATCTATTCGAGCATATGATGTTCCAGGGATCCGAACACGTCGGTCCGGAGGAACATGGGCGATACGTACAGGATATCGGTGGTCGATACAATGCCTATACGACCTTCGATGCGACGGTGTACTGGGAGACGTTTCCCAGCAATTACCTGGAACGCATGCTCTGGCTGGAAGCTGATCGCATGCGATCGTTGCGCATCACCGAGGAAAACTTCAAAGCCGAACGCGATGTGGTGAAAGAAGAACGGCGTTTGCGAGTAGAGAATCCGCCTTTCGGGCGCCTGCTGGAGGTCATCCTGGCGGCGACCTACAAAGTCCATCCCTATCGTCGACCTCCCATCGGCTCGATGAAAGATTTGAACGCTGCCAGCCTCGCCGACGTGCGCGAATTCCATCAGCTCTATTACGTTCCCAATAACGCCACGCTGATCATCGCCGGCGATTTTCGTCCTCGACGAGCCATGAAATGGGTCAAACGGCATTTCGGATCCATTCCTCGCGGCAAGCCGATTCCTCGTCAGCGACCGTCCGAGCCCCCACAGAAAAGCGAACGTCGGGTCATCGAATACGATTCCAAGGCTCCTTTGCCCGCCGTCATCATCACGTATCACGTTCCGCAGGACGGGCACCCGGACATCTACGCCCTCAATGTGGCCAGCAACATTCTCAGTGCCGGTCAGAGTTCGCGCCTCTATCGCACACTGGTATACGAGAAGCAACTGGCCATTGCGGCTGCCGGGCAAACGTTGGCTCTGGAAGATCCGGGAGTGTTCGCCTTCTTCGCTATCATGAACCAGGGACAGTCGGCCGAGCAGGGCGAACGAGCGCTGCTCCAGGAGATCGAGCGACTCAAACGGGATCTCGTCAGCCAGCAGGAGTTGGAGAAAGCCAAGAATCAGTTCGTCGCCGAGCTCGTGTTCGGGCGACAATCGGTACAGCAGAAAGCCAGCGCCATCGGGCAAGCTGCCGTCATCCTCGGCGATGCGGTGCTGGTCAACGAGCAACTCGCACGATACCAGAAAGTCACCGCCGCCGATGTCCAGCGCGTGGCGCGAACCTATTTCACCGAGCAGAATCGCACCGTCGTCTATATGTTACCCGAAGCCCTGCGCCCCAAAGGAGATCGGACGCCTGAGCGCCAGCGGACAAAGCTCGATGGCGAAAAACGGGAGGAGCAAGAACGATGATACGAAGAAAAGGTCTTCTTTTTCTGACGCTCATGGCGAGCGTTCTCGGGATGCCCGGTTGGGGGTTGGCCCAGCAATCCCAGAAACCGGTCCCTCCACCACCACAACCGCCGGCACCCATTCGATTCCCGGCATTCGAACAAAAGACGCTCCCTAATGGATTACGCGTTGTAGTGATCGAACATCACGAGCAGCCGGCAGTGAGCCTCCGATTGCTCATCAAAGCCGGAGCGATTTACGATCCGCCGGAGAAACCGGGAGTGGCTCAAGCGACGGCGGCATTGCTCGATCAGGGAACCCAGACCCGATCGGCACAAGACATCGCCCAGGCGATCGATTTTGTCGGCGGCCAGCTCAATGCCGGTGCCGGATGGGACAGCACATTCGTCAGCGCGGCGGTGACATCTGACCACCTGGATCTGGCCATGGAACTGCTGGCCGATATCGTCCTTCATCCCATTTTCAAGGATGAGGAGATCGAACGTTGGCGAAAACAAACGCTCAGCGGTCTGCGCGTTCAGATGCAAGATCCCAAGTTCCTGGCCGCCGCCGCCTTTCAGCGACTCGTCTTCGGTCAACACCCTTATGCCCGACCGATCGGAGGGACGTCGACTTCGGTTCGCGCCATTCGGCGCGAGGACATGGTCCAGTTCCATCGCGCTCACTACCGCCCCAACACGGCCATCATCGCCATCGTGGGCGACGTGCGTCCGACCGAAGCATTCGCCACGGTGGAGAAATACCTCGGCGGATGGAAGGCCGCGCCGCCGCTGCCTTTGCCTTCATTCTCCACGCCTGAACGGCGAGCGCCGCGCCTCCTCGTCATCGATAAACCCGATGCTGTACAAACGGAGATCCGCATCGGACAGGTGGGCATCGCGCGGACGGATCCCGATTATTTCGTGGCTCAGGTCTTCAATGCCATCCTTGGTGGAGGATCGGGAGGCCGATTGTTCCGGGAGATTCGAAGTCGGCGCGGATTGACCTACGGCGCCTACAGCCAATTCGCCGAGCGACTGCAGCCTGGATATTTCTGGATCAACACGTACACCAAGACCGAATCCACCGTTGAGGCCATTGACGCCATTTTTCAAGAGATCGATCGCATCCGATCCGAATCGGTGCCCGCCGATGAACTCCAGGCCCGTAAGGCCTACATCACCGGCGCGTTTCCGCTTCAGATCGAAACGCCCGATGGCATCGCCACTCAAGTCCTCGATGCCTTGTTCTACGGTTATGGCAAAGAATATCTGGAGACCTACCGCGATCGCCTTCGCGCCGTCACCGCCGAACAGGTGATGACCTTCGCCAAGACCAGGATTCACCCCGACCGCTCGGTCATCGTTCTGGTGGGCAACGCCAAGGTCTTCGAAGCCGAGTTGAAACAGAAGTTCCCCACGATGGAAAAAATCGCCTATGGTGATTTGGATCTGCTCCAACCCGACCTGAAGCGAAAGAAAGACGAAGCGATCGCCGGTCCGGTGAGCGACGCCGAGCGCGCCCGGGCGATGGCCATCCTGGAAGCGACGATTCGCGTGCTGGGCGGCGATGCCTTCATTCATCAGAAATCGCAGATCACGCGAGGAACGGGGACTATCTCGCCACCGGGTGCAGCTCAGGAAATCCCGGTGCCCTCGATCGTCAACTATACCGTTCTGCCCGAGAAAATGCGCATGGAATTCGCTCTGCCTTTCGGAACCCTGGTTCAGGGATTCAACGGTCGGATCGGCTGGATGAGCATGGCCGGGCAAGTGCGCGATCAGACCGCACAGATGAAGGAGTCCAGCAAGTACGGCTTCCAGGTGCTGCGACAGATTCATCAGCCGGGTTATCGCGTTCGACCACTGGCCGACGCGGAGGTGGCGGGGACGCCGGCGCTGGTCGTCGCCGTCTCCGATGCCGAGGGACACACGACGGAATTCTTCATCGATCCTCACACTCATCTCGTCCTCAAAACGCGGTATCGGGTGCGAGGACAACAACTGGAAGAGACGTATGCCGAGTACCAGGCCGTAGATGGTATTCAAGTCCCTCACCGGGTCACCGTTTTCCAAAACGGCGTTAAACTGTTCGCCTTCTCCGTTGGCGAGGTCGAAATCAATCCCGACATCGATGAATCGCTGTTCGAGAAGCCGGAAGGCTGATGTTCGGATCATCCCGCCGAGGCGCTCAGATCACTCCTCATCGACTCGATCTCCGGCGCCTCGGCAAGACACAACCGGGCATCGGCTTTTCGACGAGATTGCCCTCGAACCTCAAGCTCCGATGGATGGAAGGAGCGCCAATGACAAAACCAGGAGTGGTTCGTCCATGAATCTCCCGTCAAAGGCATCCTCGATGGCATCGCCTGTGGAGATGTGCCTGCGGCGAACCATGGAGCGCGGCGACGAGTAGTCGTCGCGCTGGATGAGGCGTCGGGCGAGCGATGCATCGCCCGACAACGACCCCCTTTCACAATGGGAGATTGAACGAAGGCGGCGGCTTCGATTAAACTTGGTGCTGAGACGATGAGGAAGGCGACGATCGCATTCCTGTTAGTGTGTTGCTTCGGTCTCACCCTCGATCGCGGGTTGGGTCAGGATGCATCCGGGCCCCTCAGCAAGTCGGAACTCCTTCGGCTCCTCGATCGCGCGCGCCACCGAGAGATCACTCAAGCGGAGATCGCCGCCATCGTCGAACGCCGTGGTCTCAAGTTCATCGTCGATGATCGGATGCTGGATGAGTTCCGACGGGCGGGCGCTCGTTCCTTCCTGCTCGGAGCCATTAAACGCGCCAGCCGAGCGACAGCGCGCCGGCGTCTTTCCTCCCCCGATGCACCTCCCCCTACCATTCCGCCCAAAGCAACTCCGGAAGAGATCCGGGCGCCCGCATCTCGCCGAGATTCTCTCATCGAGCGCGCGCGATATCACGCCCTCCAATACGTCAGAGAGCTTCCCAACTTCGTCGTCACTCAAATCGTCACCCGTTATGTTCGAACTCCAGGGATGGCGGACTGGCAACGGCAGGATCAGTTGGAGATTGAACTCACCTATCGAACGGACAGTGGCGAGTCGTTCAAGCTCCTGCGCATCAATGGAGCGCCGACTACGCTCTCATATGAAGAATTGGGTGGCTCAACGTCCACGGGAGAACTCGGCTCACTGCTCGCCGGAGTGTTCGCTCCTCAATCCCACGCCACATTCAAGGAAGTGGGACGCGAGACATTTCGCGGGCGATCCACGGTCGTCTATGATTTCCGCGTCCTCACCCGCTATTCCAAGAGCCACATCACTGACAAGAATAGTGGCCGAACCATCGTCTCGGGATTTCAAGGGAGTTTATGGATCGATGTAGAGACGCAACGAGTGCTTCGGCTGGAACTCTCCCACGATGACATCCCGCCCGGATTCCCTATCACATTGGCCGAAAATGCCGTGGAATACGACTGGGTCACGATCGCCGGCGAGCGCTATCTCTTGCCCGTTCGCGCCGAAGTGCTCCTCGGACGAGACGGCGAGCGCTACTACACCCGCAACGTCATCGAGTTCCGCCACTACCGCAAATTCGAAGCCGAACTCCAAGTCATCCCTGAGAATTCGCCACCGTAATCCTCATTGGAATGGTCTGATCAGCCCTCCGAACAAGGCACCTAATAGAGCGAAGGCAATCATATAGATGAGCCACCCAATGAGACACACGCCTACGGCCCGTCCCGTGCTCGTGTAATCGAGCGCCTGCCTGACGGCAATGACCATGGCGATGAGCATCCACACGCCGGCGATGAGATGAATCAGTGCTCCCAATATAGGGATGAATCCGAAGACGCGAATGACGCCGGGAGCGCTGGAGAACCCAATGGTGCGAAGCAATTGCCCATGATCGGCCTGCGTTTGCGGCTCGGGCAACAAGCGCGTGCCCACAAAGTAGGTGATATACGCCCAGATGAACCACCCAATCAGGGCGATCACCGCTCCACCGA